>PWQI01000253.1 GCA_003556805.1 Trueperaceae bacterium
CCCGGATGGACGATGCGACGAGGTCGATCACGCCAGGACGAGCAGGGCGATCCCGACCACCATGACCACCGCGCCGAGTCCGCGCCGCAGCGCGTTGCCCTCGGCGAGGGTTCGCGCCCCGAGCACCGCCGCGAACAGGATGCTGACCTCGCGCATCGGCGCGACGACGCTGACGGGTGCGAGTTGCAGCGCGCTGAGCACCAGCAGGTAGGCGAGTGGCGAGAGCAGCCCAACGCCGACGACCTCGAGCCGGTGGGTTCGCCAGGTCTCGCGCACCGTGCCCCAGCGCCCGAGCACGACGGGGGAGAGCAGCACCGCGCGCCCCGAATCGGCCAAGAGCAGGTACAGCAGGGGCGCTGCCCCGACGTGACCGACGGCGTAGCCATCGAGGACCGTGTACGAGGCGATGACGAGTCCCGTGAGCAGCCCGTAGCCGATGGCGGCCGACTGCCCGGAGCGGGAACGCCCGCCACTGAGGACGAACACGCTCGTGACGACCAGAGCCGTGCCGCCGAGCGCGAGCGCACCGGGGCGCTCACCCAGGAGGACGATGGCGGCCAGGGTCGCCAGGAGCGGGCCGCTCCCGCGTGCGAGTGGGTAGACGAGGGACAGGTCGCCGACGCGGTACCCGCGTTGCAGCGCCGTGAAGTAGGCGATGTGCAAGACGGCGGATGCGAGCGCTAGCAGGCCGTGCTGGAGGGTGAACTCCGGGGTTGCGACGACGACGTACGCCGCGGCGATCGGCACGTAGGCGATGACGGTGACCACCGACAAGAGCCACAGGAACTCGATCCCACCGCCTGCGCGCTTGGCGAGCAGGTTCCACGTGGCGTGCATCAGGGCGGAGGCGATCACGAGGGCCGTGGCGAGGGCGGTCACGTGGGTGAGCGTACCTGGACGAACCAATGTGTGGGACCGTGCCGCCGCTCGGGGTCGGGCGCGTGTTATCAAACATTCATCGCTTCGACGCCCAACCCAGCCCCGATGAGAGCTCCGCATCAGAAGTGCTAGCGTCTCGCATGACCCATCCACGATTCAGGATCGACGGTGGCTGAACCTCACGCCACAGCCGAGCCGGATGTGTTGGCCTGGGACGACGGAACCCCCATCGACCAGGCGGCAGCGTGGCCTGCCCGGGCCGCCGTGTGGCGCACGACGATCGTCGGCGGCCTATACGGCGGGCTTCCTGCGCCACCGACCACGCTGACGAGCACGCTACGCAGCGAGTCTCGCGTCGCACGCCTTCCGGGGATGCCCATCCTCGAGGTCTTCCGCATCGCCTGTGGAGGGGGAGAGGTGTGCGTGCCGCTGGTGGTGCACGTCGTTCGGCCGGACGTGGATCACCGCGTCCCTGTCGTGTTGCACGGTGACGGCTGCTGGTGGCCGCCAGCGGAGTCCACGGTCCACGCGGCGCTGGCCGCCGGTGTGGCCGTGGCGCGCTTCGACCGCACCGATGTCGCCGACGACCCCGCAGCCGCGCCCACGACGGTCGCTGACCGACGCTCTGGACCGCTGTACGACGCACACCCAGGTGCCCGCTTCGGTGCCATCAGCGCCTGGGCCTGGGCGTACCACCGTTGCGTCGACCTGATCGAGCGGCACCCGGCGCTGGACGTATCACGGGTCGCCGTCACCGGCTTCTCACGTGGCGCCAAGACCACGTTGCTGGCAGGGGCAACGGACGATCGCATAGCGCTCACGCACGATCACGCCTCTGGTGCGGGGGGCGGGGCCCTGGCGCGCGTCGTCGGGGAGGGCGGGGAGTCCCTGGCCGAGGTGGTCGCGCGCTTCCCCGCGTGGTTCGGTGCGGACGCGCCGGCGATCGCGAACGATCTGTGTGCCATGCCGTTCGATCAGCACGTGCTCCTCGCCCTGATCGCGCCACGCCGCCTGTTGATGACGTACGCCGCTGAGGACGCCTGGTCGAACCCGGCAGGCGCGCGGCGCGCGGCCGAGGCGGCGCGCGCCGTGTATCGACTGCTCGGCGCCGAGCGTGCGCTGGAGTTCCGGCTGCGGTCGGGTGGGCACGGACACACCGCTGCCGATTGGTCTGTATTGATCGAGGTCATGACCGGGTCGTGATCGACATCGTGTCCGATATGACATATTATCGGACATAGCCCACACCTTCGTGATAGCCTCCGACCATGCCGACCGATCTGGTCCTCCAGACGTCCTGGGCGAATCAGGCGACGCGGAAACGCGAAGCCGTGAGGGCCTGCGCCTCGCGCGACGTGCCGACCCTCCTGTCGCTCCTCAACGCCTACCTCACCGCGCGAAGCCGTAAGCGAGCGCGCACTTCGGAGCGCACCCGCACCACCTACGAGCTCGGGGTGCGCACCTGGATCGAGTTCTGCTGGCCCGACCTCGACGGCTCGCCCGATACGCCGCTGCTCAGGGCGACGCTCGACGACGTCGACCTGTTCGTCGCCACCTTGCAGAGCGAGCCGTCCGCCGTCACGCGGCAGCCGCTCGCGCCGTCGACCATCGCCACCTACGTGTCGGCGGTGCGTACGTTCTACCGCGCACTGGTGTGGGCCGGGGCGCTGGCCGTCAACCCGGCCGACGAGGCGCAGGCGCCTGGCGCCCCGCGCCCCGCACACGAGCGGCGCCCGGCGGTGGACGCCGACGCCTACCGTGCGATGTGTATGCGTTTGATGGGAGAAACGGCGTTACATAGACGGGACCTTGTGATGCTGCGGCTCTTCGGCGATGCGGGCCTGCGCGTGTCAGAGGTGGTCGCGCTCGCTGTCGAAGACGTCGATCTCGCGTCTGGGACGCTGTTCGTGCGCAATGGTAAGGGCGGCAGGAGCGCCACGCAGTTCCTGACGAAGCGCCTCGCCGAGGCGTTGGCTGCATGGTTGACGATTCGCGCGGCGCACGCTGCGGCCGGCGTCGCCGCGGTGCTCGTGAACGTCGGTGATCACGTCCAAGATGCCTACCTAGGCCGCGCCATGAGCGAGCGCACCGTGCGTCGGACGCTGAACGCCTACTACCGTGAGGCGGGTCTCCCCTTGCGCTACCGTGGCACGCACACGCTGCGTCACACCGCCGGTACGCGCTACTACCGCGCGACTCAGGACCTGCACCGGACGCGCGAGTTCATGCGCCACGCCAACATCGCCACGACGGCCATCTACGCCAAGATGGACCGTGCGATGGTGCTCGAGGGCGTGCGGCGGCTCGACGCCGAGGAGGACGACGGTACCGAGGGCGACGCGTGATGTGTGGGCGTCTCCTGGCCTCGATGAGCGGTCGTGATCAGCTACGGCGTCGACATCTCGGGCGTGGAGCGGCCCAGCATCCGGTCGCACTCGGAAAACAATGAGTGTCGTGAAAATGCGCTAAAGTGTGTCCCTGTCCCCTTTGCAAGGAGGTACCCACATGTCACCCGAACGCAACCGACGAAGCCGGATGGGCGTGCTGACCGCCCTCGCCGTGGTTCTGGGCCTCACGCTCACGGCCTGTGGCGGTGGCATGAGCCAATCCGATGTCGACGCCCTACGTGAGCGGATCGAGACCATGGAAGGGCGACTCGACGCGGTCTACGACATGGTCGAGACCGCACGTGACGACGTCGGCGACGAGGCCGAACCGACCCTCGATGAGGTGCGCGCAGAACTCGAGGAAATGCGGGTCCTCCTGGCAGAGGTGCTCGACGAACTCGCGCCGCCGCCGCCTCCGCCCGACCCGGTCGGCGATCCGGCAGCGCCTGGCGCAGTTCCCGACGCACCGGGGTTCTGAGCAGCTGGTCTCTCCCGTCAACCCAGGAGCAGTGGATCGGCCGCGGCTGGTAGCCGCGGCCGATCTTCGTGCTGTCGCTGTGAACGTGAGGCTGGTAGCTCGGTGGCGAGCCCGCACCTGGAGCCGATGGCGTGAGGTCCCTTCTTTCTTGACCACCACCTTCGCCAGCTCCTTAGAAGGTGCCCTCCGGGATGGGCTCGTTGACGAGCACCTGCTCGAAGCGCATCGTCGCGAAGCGCTCGAAGCCCCCAGCCGTCTCGAGGTACATGACAGCGTCGCTGCCCACCGCGGTGCTGCCCGTGACCGGTTCGTCGAACACGCTCAGGATCACGCCGTCGGGCGAGTCGACCACGACCGCGACCAGGAGGCCCTGGCCGTCGAAGAGGTAGCGCGCGACCTCGCTGTCGTCGACGCCCGCGACGGCGACCGCCCCGCGCACGGTGACCTGCTCGCCCTCCGCCAGGTCGCCGTAGCTCTGGACGCCGTCGTACGAGGCGCTGTCGATGCCCGCCAGCGGGTCGTTCGGGTCGGCGTCGAACATGTCCGCGAACTCGTCACCGATGGCGGCGGGCAGTGGGAGCGACATGCCGCCCATCGCCATGCGCACCTGGCCGTCAGCGACGATGATCGTGGCGACCATCCCGGGCGAGATCTCGGTCTCGATCGCCGCTCGCTTGGTGACGTAGTCGATGATGGTGCTGGTGCGGACGACCATGTCGCCTTGCTGGTGCAGGGTCATCACCATCACCTGTTGCAGCGTCTCGACGGCCTCGCCTGGGCTCGGCTGGATCCCCTCGAGGAGCGAGCGGGCGCGATCGTCGATCTGGGCCGCGGCGAACGAGACGAGCAGCGCAGCGCAGACGATGATGAAGACGGACGGACGGAGGCGATCGATGATGCGTTGCATGGCCACAATCTAACCGCCGCTCCGCGTCGCCGCCGTGCGCTTCGTCGCAGCGCGGCCCGTTGTGTCGCGCTTCAGCTGGCCGTCGCAGCGTCGAACAGCGGGTTCTGACGAGCGTCGCGACGGATCGAGAACACCCGGCTCACGCCGCCTTCGGTGGTCACGCCCCAGAGGACGTCGGCGACCTCGAAGGTCGCCTTCTGATGGGTGATGAGGATGAACTGCGTCCCGGCGTGCGCGAGGCGCTCCAGGAACGCTCCGAAGCGCCGGATGTTGGCCTCGTCGAGCGGTGCGTCGACCTCGTCGAGCACCGCGATCGGCAAGCCGCCACGCTCGCGCGCCATCAGTGCGAACAGGAAGGCCAACGCCCCCATGGTGCGCTCGCCGACCGACAACAGGCCGAGCGACTGCGTCTGCTTGCCGCCTGGGGTCAGGCGGATGCGCAACCCGGTTGGCCGTGCGCCTTCCGTGTCGACGTCGACTTCGCCCACCGCGTCCTCGCCGAACAGGTCGCGGACGTGCAACCGAAACGACGTGCGCAACGCGTCGATGGCCTCGGTCAGGCCGGCGGTCGTCTCGCGGTCCAAGCGTTCCAGCGTCCCCTCCAGGGCGGCCGCCGCACCCTCGGCCTCGCCGACCTCGCGCTCGAGCACGGCCAGCCGCTCGGCGCGCTCATCGAAGTCGCGGGCCGCTCGGTGGTTCACCGGGCCGATCGCCTCGAGCGCCGCCTCAGCGTCGCGCAACCGGCTCCGCGCGGTCCGCTCGGGGATGTCGAGCGGCGTGACACCCTCCGGGAGGTTCGAGGACTCCTCGACGGCGAGCTCCAACGCCACCTCACGGCGCGCGACCACGAGCCGCACCTCCTCGAGTTCGCGCTCGGCCTCCCGGAGGCGCCGGGCCGCGTTCTCGAGCGCGGCCTCGTCGGCGGCGAGGCGGCTGCGCGCCGACTCGAAGGTCACTCGCACGTCGGCGAGGTCGGTCGGGACAGCGGCTTCGGCTCGTTCGGCGGCTGCGGAGCTCTCGGTGGCGTGCTCACGGGCCTCGGCGAGCCGACGCTCGTCGTCGCTGCGCTCCGCCAGGGCGACGTGCAGGCGCTCCCGCCCAGCGACGAAGCGTGCCAGGTCGGCTTCGAACGCCTTGCGGCGCTCCGCGTGCACCGCGGCGGCCTCGCGCGCGACAGCGGCCGCCCGTTCGGCCTCGCGCCAGGCCGCGTCGGCCTCGAAGCGCTCGCGCTCGCGAGTCTCGGCGGTCTCGCGTGCGGCTTGCGCGGCGTGCTCGAGCGTCGCCAGGTCGGGCACGTCCGGCGGGCGCTGGGCGGCGTCGGCAGCCTGTTGCAGCCGTTCGATCCGTGCGCTCGCCTCTTCGCGAAGCCGGTCTTGGGCTGCTGCTGCCGCCTCGGAGCGAGCCGCTTCGGCGGCGTCACGCTGCGCCTGGTCGCGCGCTGCGTCGGCCTCGGAGCGCAGCGTTCGCAGCGTGGACTGCGCCGTCAGGACCTCCTGCAGCAGCCGCTCGGCCGCCTCGGCGCTGGCGCTCGCCTCCGCTTCGGCGTCCTCGAGGTCCTTCGCCGCTCCGACCACCGACGGTCCGCCGTGGCGCCGTCCCCCCGACATGGCGCCACTCGGGTCGACCGTGTCGCCGGCCAGGGTCACGAGGCGTGGCCGCTGTCGGTGCCGACGCGCCAGCGCGGTCGCGTCGTCGAGGTCGGTCACCACGGTCGTGTCGGCGAGCAGTTGCTGCGCCACGCCGCGGTAGGCCTCGTCGATGTCGATCAGGTCGAGCGCTGGCGCGACGACGCCGGTATCGCCAGCCCCGGCCCAGTCCGACGAACGCCCGGCCCGCAACAGGTCGAGGGGAAGCAGCGTGACCCAGCCTCCCGCCGACCGGACGTGGTCCAGAACACGACCGGCCGTCTCTGCGGTGTCGACGACCACGTACTCCGCCCGGCGGCCGAGCGCCCCGCCGATCGCTGCCTGGTAGGGTTCCGGCACGCGCACCAGGTCCGCCACCGAGCCGATGACGCCGGCGATACCCGACGTGAGCGCATGCTTCGGCCCCTGAGCGTAGCCTTGCCGTGCGCGCCACGCCGAGCGCTGGCGCTCGACGGCACGCGCGCGCGCCTGCGCCTCGCCGTGCGCGGCGCCGTGGTCGGCTTGCAGGCCGGCCAAGCGCTCGCGCGCCTGCTCCAAGGCGGCTTCGGCGGTCTGCTGAGCGTCGGTCGAGCGCGCCACGTGCTCGCGCAGGGGTCCCGGGTCGGGTGCGTCCATGGCGTCGAGCGCGAGCGCATGCTCGTGCGCGGAGGCGAGTTCGTCGCGCAGCGACGACAGGCGGCTGGCATGCGCGCTCCAGGCTCGCTCGGCCAGTCCGAGCGCTTCTTGCGCGCGAGTGCGGGCCGCAGCCGCCTCGGCGGCGGCGGCGCCGGCCTGCGCGGCTGCCTCCCGACGCGCGTCGGCGTCGGACTGCGCGCGCTCGGCCTCGGCCGCGAGCGTGACCGCGTCGCCCTCCGGCGCGACGGGTTCTGCGAGCGCCTCGAGCTGCGCGATCTCGGCGTCCCGCGCCGCGACGCGTTGCTCGAAGGCGCGAACGCGTTCCTGGGCGCGCTCCGCTTCGGCCTGGGCGAGCGCCGCCTGGCCGCGCCGTTGCTCGACGAGCGCAGCGGCCTCGCGGTAGCGGGCCTCGGCGGCTTCGAGCGCCGTGCGGGCGACGCCGACGCTGCCGCGGATCTCGACAAGCGCCTCCTCGCCCTCGAGGATCGCCTGCTCGGCGGCGCCTTCGCGCCGCCGCAGGTCGGCGACCTCGGTGCGCAATCCCGCCTCGCGCGCGTGCGCGGCGCTGACTCGGAGCTGCAGCGCCTCGCGCGACAGCTCGTCGTGGCGCGACGCCTCGGCTGCCTCCACCCGGAGTCGGCCGACCTCCTCGCGTTGATCGAAGAGGACCACTTCGAGGCGCTCGAGATGCGCTCGAGCGGTGGCCAAGCGCGCCACCGTCTGCTCGCGCCGGTGGGCCAGGCGCGCCACACCGGCGGCCTCCGCCACGTACTGCAGGAGCTTCTCCGGGTCGGCCATCAGCACGCCGGCGACCTCGCCTTGCCCGATCACCGCGACGCCTGCGGTCCCCAGGCCCGATCCGGCGAGGGCCTCGTCGACGTCGACGAAGCGCGCGGCCTTGCCGTTCAGGCGCAGCGTGCTGTTGCCGTCGCGATCGAGGTCGCGCCTGATCACGAGGCGCTTCTCGCCGGCGCTGAGCGTCACCTCGACCTCGGCGTACCCGAGGCCGCGCTTGCCGGCAGCCCCGTGGAAGATCAGGTCGGTCTTGTCCTCGGCGCGGTACTGCCGGGCGCGACCACCGCCCGTCGCCCATTTCAAGGCGTCCAGGATGTTCGACTTCCCGGCGCCGTTCGGACCGACGATCGCCGTGACTTCGTCATCGAACTCGATGACGGTGCGGTTCCCGAAGCTCTTGAAGCCGGCGAGGGTGAGGCTGGTCAGGCGCACGGTGCGATCACCAGGCGTGGGCGCAGCGCGCTCAAGCGGTCGGCCGCGCCAGCGCCCGCAGCAGTGCGGCGCTCACGCGGATCCCCTGGAGGTAGTCGTCGACCGCGAACTTCTCGTTCGGTGCGTGGGCGCGGTCGTCTTCCTGGCCGAGGCCCACAAGGAGCGTCTCCGCCCCCAGCAGCCGCTGGAAGTCCGAGACCACGGGGATCGAGCCGCCGCTGCGGGCGAAAACCGGGTCGCGGCCCCACACCTGCCTGAGGGCCGTCGTAGCGGCCTGGACGCTGGGCGCGTCGAGCGGAGTCATGGCCGGGTGGCCGAGGCCCTCGGCCGTGACGCTCACGTCGACGCCGTCCGGCGCGTGCGCCGTGAGGTGCGCTTCGAGCTGCGCGAGCACGTCGCGTGGGTCTTGGTCGGGGACCAGCCGGCACGACACCTTCGCCATCGCTTCCGCGGCGATCACCGTCTTGGCGCCGTCGCCCTGGAAACCGCCCGAGAGCCCGTTCACGTCGAGGGTCGGCCGGGCCCAGAGGCGCTCGAGCAGCGTGTAGCCGTGCTCGCCGGGGGTCGCGGTGACGCCGGCATCGGCCATGAACGCGTCCTGGTCGAACGGCACGCTCGCGATCGCCGCACGCTCCCGGTCGTCCAGGGGGCGCACCGGGTCGTAGAAGCCGTCGACGAGGACGCGGCCGTGAGCGTCCTTGAGGCCGGCGAGCAGGCGCGCCAAGGCGTCGAGGGCGTTCGGCACACCGCCGCCGTAGGCGCCGGAGTGCAGGTCGCGACCGGCCGCTCGCACCCGGATCGTCACGTAGGTCATGCCCCGCAGCCCATAGGTGATGGTGGGGATGCCGGGACCGACCATCGCGCCGTCGGAGATGATCACGACGTCTGCGGCGAGTTCGTCTGCGTGGGCCTCGACGAACGCTGCGAGGTTCGGACTGCCGATCTCCTCCTCGCCCTCGATCAGGAAGGTGAGGTTCACCGGGAGCGAGCCGTCGCTTGCCAGCAACGCCTCGACGCCCTTGACGTGGGCGTAGACCTGACCCTTGTCGTCTGAGGCGCCGCGCGCCGTGATGACGCCGTCGCGGACGACCGGGTCGAACGGGTCGTGGCCCCAGAGCTCGAGCGGCTCGGCGGGCTGGACGTCGTAGTGGCCGTAGATGAGGACCCGCGGCGCCCCGACCACGAGCGGGCCCTGCCCGATCACGACGGGGTGCCCTCCCGTCTCACGAACGTCGGTCTTGAACCCGAGCCGCCGCAGCGCGGCAGCGCTGAACTCGGCCGCGTCCCGCACGGCGCTCGTCCGGCTGGGATCGGTGGAGACGGAGGGCATGCGCAGGAACGCGCAGAGCTCTTCGATCAGCCGCGTCTGCTCCGCGGCGACGTACTGGTCGACGGTCATGGCGAGCACGCTACCACCCGCCGGTGACCCCGAGGCGCCGTGCCGGTCAGCCGTCGTCGCCACGTGCGCGGCGCAGCAGGGCGTTGAGGACGGCGACGTCGGCCTCGGTGCCGGCATCGTCATCGTCGTCGACGTCGCTTGGGGCCGGTAGCGCCCGCATGTCGCGCATCTCCGACTGGAGTCGCTCCTGAAGCGACCCGATGCGGCGCTCCATGCGCACCTGCAGGTCGTCGAGCGTCCGCCGCAACTTGATGATCTCCTCCACCCCGGCGAGGTTCACGCCGAGCTCCTGCGTGAGCCGCCTGATCTCGCGCAGCTGCTCGATGTTGCGCTGCGAGTACAGGCGCGTCTTCCCTGCCGAGCGCGACGGTTCGATCAGCCCCTTGCGCTCGTACAACCGTAGGGTCTGTGGGTGCATGTCGACGAGTTCAGCCGCGACGCTGATGACGTAGAGCGGCTTGTCCTTGTCGGCCATGGGGTCATGGCGGCCCGAACCTGCAGCCGCGGCGTCGTGGTCGGCGGCGTCGGAACGGCGGTCGTCGTCGCTCATGGCAGCTTCCTCTCGTCGGTCAGGTTGCGCCGAATGGCCGTCAGGGCGCTGCGCGCGGTGTCGAGCGCGGCCCGGGCGAGCCCGCGCCAGATGTCGATGCGGACGGTCAAGACGAGGTCGCCGCCGAGGCCGCCACCCGCCACCCGCACGCCCTGACCGTCGCGAACGCCCGGTGGGACTCGGACCGGCACACCGAGCACGGTCGCGATCAGCCCGCGGCTCGCCTCCAGCGGGGTGACGTAGACCTCCCCGACCAGGTCGCGTGCGTCGAATCGGAAACCGGTCGGCAGCTCGACCGCCACTTCGACGTAGGCGTCGCCGGGCGGCTGGCCCGGGCCGCCCATGCCGGCGAGGCGGAGCTTGGTGCCGGGGCGGACGCGCGCCGGCACGGTCACGTCGACGCTGATGCCGCGCGCCAGGCGGCCGGTTCCACCGCACGTGGCGCACGAACCTTCATGATCGTGACCGGACCCACGGCACGTCGAGCACGTCACTGGACCCGGCAGGTGGACGCGCTTGCGGCCTCCGGTTCGGGCGGTGCCGAGGTCGATGCCGGCACGCACCTCGCGGTCCTCGCCCGGCAGCAGGCCCGCCTGCCTGAACATCGTGGTCACACCGCGGAACAGCGCGTCGAACACGACGTTCCCCGTGGTCGGGACGCCACCGCGGCGGCTCCAGTCGATCGGGATGTCGGCCTCTTGGAAGATCACGCGCCAGTCGACGTGCGAGAAGTCGGGCTGGGCGCCCACAGGTCCGCGTCCGACGTGACCGTAGGTGTCGAACCGTTGGCGCGCCTCCGGATCGCGGAGCGTCGCATACGCCTCCGAGATGGTCTTGAAGCGCTCTTCGGCGTCGGCATCGCCAGGGTTCCGGTCGGGGTGGTTGCGCAGCGCCAGCGTGCGGTAGGCCCGCTTGATCGCGTCGGCGTCGGCGTCGCGCGGGACGCCGAGCACCTCGTAGGGGTCGTTCGCTCCGCCCGGCACGCGGTGAGTGTACCAGATGTGAGTCTGGGTGACTCAAGTCGGATGACGGCGCCGGCGATGCTATGCTAGGAAGGTCCGCGCGAGGCGCGGCCGAGAGGTCGAACCATGAACGTGCACCTGCGCAGAAGCTTGCTCGTGATCCTGAGCGTCGTGTTGCTCGTGTTCGCCCTGGCGGCGTGCCGCAACGAGACGCAGAACCGGATCCGTCGCAGCATCCAAGACTTCACCAGCGTCAGGATGTACATCACGGTCCTCGCGTACGACGGCACCGTGGTGTTCGAGGGGCTCGTCGACGGCAAGCCGACGCGCTCGTCTGCGATGTCCGACGACGGCGGCGATCCTCAGACCGGCAGCTACATCTTCTGGTACGACGAGCGTGGCCGGTACCACCAGACGAGCCTGCCGTACATGGTCACGACCTACGACCGCGGGGCGCAACCGTGAGCGAGCCGTTCGAGCGGCGATCGCGACGGAACCGGCACCTCGACCGCCTAGGAGGGACGTCCATGCGCATGCGTCTTGTCTCACGTTGCCTCGCCGGCGCGACGCTCTTGTTCGCCATGGCTGCGTGCACCATCACGTTCGAGCCCGCGACCGACCCACCACCTCAGGTCACGACGCGACCGGCCTTCGTCATGCTGGAGCAGTTCGTTCCCGACCGTGGGGTGAACAGCACGTATCGCATCGGCGACCCGATCGGCTTCCGTGTTCGGACCGCGCAAGACGGCTACGTCACCCTCACCGCGATCGACCCCGACGGTTCCGTCTACGTGTTCGCGCGCAACATCGCCGTGCGCGGTGGGCGGACGACGGTGATCGACGGTCTCAGTCCCCGTCAGCGTTTCGTGATCACCGCACCGGAAGGCTCGCATCGCGTCGTCGCGCACTTCACGCCGCGCCCCACCGAAGAGGTGGTGACGTTCCGCGGCATCGTCGGGTACGACAACTGGCAGGCGCAGATCCGCTTCGAGCTGCAGCCGTATCCCACCGGGGAGTACCGGGAGACGCGGTTCTTCGTCAGACGCTGACGGTCGTTGTGAGCGCGCCGCGCGCACCGGCGATCGGAGTGCGTCGCCCCAGACGCTCGCGCTGGGGTTCGGGACGGGCCGCATCGTGCGGTACACTGGGATAGCACACGACTGGCCCGCTTCGCACGCTCACACGTGCGTCGCTGCGTGCCGGCCAGGGTCGAAAGGCAGGCGAGGGTGGCAGGTCACAACAAGTGGTCGCAGATCAAGCGCAAGAAGGCTGCGAACGACAACCAGCGCGGCAAGGTCATCAGCAAGCACATCCGGGCGATCCAGACGGCCGTCCGAGAAGGTGGCAGCGCTGATCCTGGAACGAACCTGTCGCTGAAGAACGCGCTCGCGGCCGCCAAGGGGGACAACGTCCCGGTCGACAACATCGATCGCGCGATCGAGCGCGGCCTGGGTGCGAGCGACGGCGCCGCGGCCTTCGAGACGGTCGTCTACGAGGGGTACGGTCCCGCCGGCGTCGCGATGATGGTCGAGGCGCTGACCGACAACCGCAACCGCACCGCGGGCGAGATACGGCACGTCTTCACCAAGCGCGGTGGGAACCTCTCCGGGAGCGTGGCGTGGCAGTTCGAGTCGAAGGGCGTCATCTTCGTGCCCGACACCGCCGACGCGGTCGCGGAGGCGGCGATCGAGGCCGGCGCCGACGACATCGAGGTCGACGACGAAGGCACCACCATCTACACCCCCCCTAGCGACCTGTTCGCCGTGGTCGATACCCTCCACGCGGCTGGGTTCGAGTCGAGCGTGAGCCAATTGACGAAGGTGCCCCAGACGCTGACGGAGCTGAGCGCGAGCGACGCCGACAAGGTCGTCGGGTTCATCGAGGCGCTCGAGGACCTCGACGACGTCCAGAACGTCTACACCACCGCCGACCTCGAGAACGCCGGCACGCTGGTGAGTTGAGGAGTGACGCGATGAGCTTCCCGACCGTGGCGTGGAACGACGTGCCCAGGATCTCCGGTTCGCAGATGCAGCAGTTGATCATGCTGGCAACGGGCAAGTATGGACTCGATAGCCGACTCCTGGTGGAGCACACCGCCCGCAATCTCGTGCACTTGTGCGAGATGCTCGCGCCCGAAGGAACGGTCCTCGTGGTCGCGGGTCGCGGCAACAACGGCTCCGGCGGCCTCGCGGCCGCGCGCCTCCTTGCCGCCCGCGGGCGCCGCGTGTGGGTCGTCCCGACGCACGAGGCCGAGAACTACTCCGGCACGCCCAAGGAGCAGCTCGAGCACCTACGCCACTACGAGACGGTCAAGGTGCGCACCAGCCTGCCCAAGATGAAGTTCTCGGTCGTCATCGACGCCGCGATCGGCACGAACCTCGAGGGGCCGCCACGCGGCCGCACCCTCGACGTGATCACGGTGCTCAACCAACTCGTGACGCAACAGAGCTGCGTGATCGCCCTCGACGTACCGACCGGTCTGCAGGCAGACGACGGCGTGGTACCGGGCGACGTCGTGCACGCCACCGCGACCCTGGCCGTCGGCCTGCCGAAGGACGGCTCGATACCGGGAGACCACGTCGGTCGGCTCTTCGTCGGTGACCTCGGCCTCCCCGACGGGCTGTACGAGAGCATGGGCCTGACCCCGCCGAAGCTGCCCGCGTTCGTCACCGAGGTCCTCGCGGACTGACGGCATCAGCAACGGTTCGGTGCTCGTGAACGCGCCCCGGCTCCGGCCGGGGCGCGTGTGCGTGTGTCGGTGCGGGTGACGCGAAGACTCAGCGCAGCAGCGACAGGGCGCGACGTACCATCGCCGCGGTCTCGATCACGTACGTCTCGAGGTACGCCTCGAGCGTCATCGTGGTGCCGTCGGCGAAGGTCAGGTTCAGCGCGTCGCCCGGGATGCCGTTCTCGTTCGCATCGTCCAACGGACCTGCGAACGTGACGACCGGGGTGCCGTTCAGGCGAAGCTGGCCGTCGCTGATCGCCACGGACTCGAGCTCGCCGTAGTCGCCCGTCTCGATGTCGGAGAAGCCGAAGCTTAGTGCCAGCCGCGTCGTGGTGCCCGCGTCGGTGCCGAAGACCGCGACGGCGACACTGCCGTCGATCACCTCGACCTGGTCGATGAAGCAGTCGATGCGTGTGAGGTCGATGCCGATGCCGACGTCCCAATCGATGCCGATCGCGTTCGAGCCCGCTGTGGCGACGATCTCGCCACTGGTGTCGAAGGCGGCCTCGGTCAGTGCGAAGCCGACATCGTTCAGCGCCAGCGTTGCGTCGATGCCGATCGAGCCGTCGATCAGGCCGCTCGTCGGCGACATGACGCCAGCCGGGCACGCATCGTCGGAGTACCAGTCCAGCTCGATGTCGAACTGCCCGCCTGCAGCGTCGTCGATCGTGAGGGTGACGCTCATGTCGTCGGTCGGCACCTCGACGGTACCTCCTACGCCGTCGCCGACGTCATCGGTGGTGCCCCAGTCGATGACGAGTTTGGCGTCGCGCGGGTCATCGCTGGCGTCCAGGAACGACCAGCGGTACTCCAGGTTGCCGGACGGGCCGACGTAGTCCCACTCGAAGGTCGTCTGGTTGCACTCGTAGATCCCGCGACGTAGCGGCTCGTGCACGATCACGATAGACGGTGTCGCGGCGAGGGGGACCGGCAGTGACGTGAACCAGCCGCACGGCACGGCCATCGCTTGGAGCGCCGCATCGGTCTCGAGCGCGAGAGCGACGGTCTCCCCTACGTCGCCGATCGAGGAGACCGCAGCGTCGAGGTCGGACGGACCCAGGGGATCGACCACCGGACCGGCGCAGCCTGCGACCAGCAGGACGGCGCCCAGGAAGAGCGCCATGACGACGAACCTCGTCATATCCTTCCACCTCCGACACGGAGCGCTGAAGGCCACCGACGGGCCGGTGACGTGCCTACCACGGGCGACGCTCGTAGTCTACGCCTCGCCCCGACCCTTCACAAGGTGGGGCATCGAAGCGTTCGTCGGTGCGCGCCCGCACCCGCTCCGCCGCCCAGCGGTGGAGCGCCTCGACGCGTCCTGCGACGCACCGCCGCGACACGACGAAGGGCGACCCGAACGAGCGGATCGCCCTTCATGCTGGTAGGCGCGGGCAGGATTGAACTGCCGACCTCTACAGTGTCAATGTAGCGCTCTCCCACTGAGCTACGCGCCTGCGTGACCGGTCTCGACCGGCCGTGGGTCCGAAGGCGCATTATGTCGCTTCGGGCACGGTGCGGTCAACCGGCGTCGGTGCGATCGGTCACATGGGGCCACGGCCGGGGATGAGGACGTGCGTCACATGCCCTCACCCCCCTCTACGCTATACGCTACGAGTACGAGCGCTGCTGAGGGTAGCGGTCGACCGAGAGGAGGCCGTGGTGGCCTATGTGATCTGTGAACCCTGCATCGGCGTCAAGGACGCAGCGTGCGTCGACGTCTGCCCGGTGGAGTGCATCTACGAAGCCGACGACATGTTCTACATCCACCCTGAGGAGTGCATCGACTGCGATGCCTGCGTGCCGGCCTGTCCCGTCGACGCCATCTTCCCTGAGGAAGACGTGCCGGAGAAGTGGGAGAGCTTCATCGCCAAGAACGCCGAGCTCTCAGGGGTCGCCTGAACGACGCGTTCGACACCAAGACACCACAGAGCGGGGCGCTCCACCCGAAGGCGGAACGCCCCGCTCGCGTGTGGAGGCGCCGACCGGATTCGAACCGGTGCATGGAGGTTTTGCAGACCTCTGCCTTACCACTTGGCTACGGCGCCAGGCACCGACGAACCTACCACGCGCTCCGATGAGACGTCAACGAACCTCGTCACGGACGCAACTTCCGACGGCGCACAGGGTGGGTTGGACGTGACCCGTCTGGCCCCGACCCGCGGTATGGTGCCGCCATGCCCGAGGCTGCACCGAAGCGATTCGCCCACCTCCATCAACACACCGCGTACAGCCTGCTCGACGGCGCCGCGCGCATCAAGGACCTCATCGCCTGGGTGAAGCAGGTGACGCCCGACGACCCCGCCGTCGCCATGACCGACCACGGCAACATGCACGGCGCGATCGAGTTCTACAAGACCGCCACGGCCGCCGGCGTGAAGCCCATCATCGGGCTCGAGGCCTACGTCACCGCCGGTTCGCGCTTCGACAAGCGCAAACCCGAGGGCAACCTCGACGGCGGCTACTTCCACCTGACGCTCCTCGCCAAGGACATGGCGGGCTACAAGAACCTGTGCAGGCTCAACTCGCGCGCCTGGCTCGAGGGCTTCTACATGAAGCCGCGGGTCGACCTGGAACTGCTCGAGGAGCACGCCGAGGGCGTGATCGCGCTCTCGGGCTGTCTGGGCGCCCAGGTGCCACGCACCCTGCTCGACGTGGGCGAAGAGGCCGGTCGTGCGGCGTTCGAGCGCTACCTGAGCATCTACCGCGAAGACTTCTTCGTCGAGCTGCAAGACCACGGACTCGCCGACCAGGCGCGACTGAACCCGATGCTGCAGGCGTTGGCCGATCACTACGGCGTCGCGACCGTCGCGACCAACGACGGCCACTACGTTCGCAAGGACGACGCACGGGCGCACGAGGCGCTGCTGGCGATCCAGACCAAGACGGTGCTCTCCGACCCGGATCGGTTCCGGTTCCCTTGCGACGAGTTCTACGTCAAGACGCCCGAGGAGATGGCCCAAGCGATCCCCGAGGAGCGACACCCGGGCGCCCTGGAGCGGACGCTCGAGGTGGCCGCGCGCTGCACGCTCGAGCTCCCCATCGGCGAGCGTCGGATCTACCAGATGCCCGAGTTGCCGCTGCCGCAGGGGCGCACGCTGGCGGAGCAGCTCCGTGTCCAGACGTACGAGGGGCTGATGCAGCGCTACCCCGACCGCGTCGACGAGGCGCTGTTCCGGGCCTACCTGGCGAGCGCCGAGGACGGTGACGCGCAGCCGGGTACGGAGGTCGACCTGGAATCGGTGCTGTTGCGCGTGGCCCGCATCGGCGAGGCATCGCGTCGCAGCGCCGGCGAGGGCGAGACGTACGACGCCTTCGACCAATCGCGGCTCGACACCTTCGCCCGCACGCTCGGGGTCGAGGACGA
>PWQI01000363.1 GCA_003556805.1 Trueperaceae bacterium
AGAGGAGATCCGCGAGAGCGAACAGGCCGGCATCGCGCTCTCCGACGAGGAGAAGCGCGCGCTGGTCGAGCTCTACGACGCGGAGCTGGTGGGCTACACGTACCTCGAGCAGGTGTAGGCGTTCGGCTAGGTGCCCGGCGCCGAGTGCCCCGGTGCGCGCCCGTCGAGCAACTCGCGCACGCGCCGAGCGAGCTCGCTGCGCCGGTACGGCTTGTTGAGGAGCGACACGCCCGCGTCGAGGCGCCCCTGGTGGACGATGGCGTTCTCGGTGTAGCCGCTCGTGAAGAGCACGCACAGCGCAGGATCGGCCGTCGCCGCGGTGTCGGCGAGCGCCTTCCCGCTCATCCCACCTGGCAGCACCACGTCCGTGAAGAGCAGGTCGACGCGCTGGCGCTCCAGGTGCGCGAGCGCCGTGCGCGCGTCCGGCGCCTCGAGGACGTGGTACCCCAGCGCGCGCAGCTGCTCGACGGCGAAGGCGCGCACGTCGTCGTCGTCCTCGACGACCAGGATCCTCTCGTCGCCGCCGCGAACGGTCAGGGCCGCTTGCGGCCGGTCAGCAGCTGCGCTGCTGCCGAGGTGGCGCGGGAGATAGAGCCGTACCGTCGTCCCCTGACCCGGCTCCGAGTACAGCGTCGTGAAGCCACCAGACTGCTTGGTGAAGCCGTACACCATGGCCAGCCCCAGCCCCGAACCCTCGCCGGGGCCCTTCGTCGTGAAGAACGGCTCGAACACCCGCGGTCGGTCGGCGGGGTCGATGCCGACACCGGTGTCGCTGACCGACAGCACCACGTAATCGCCCTCGGGCGCCTCGACCTGCGCACGCGGGTCGTCCGCCTCCAGGGTCGCGCCCGCCACCTCGATGGTCAGCCGTCCACCCTGGGGCATCGCGTCGCGTGCGTTCAGGGTGAGGTTGAGCACGGCGCTCTCGAGGTGGGTCGGGTCGACGTCGGTGCGCCACTCGGTCGCCGTCGGCTCGATGCGCAGCTCGATCGCCTCCCCGACCGAGCGCAGCAGCAGCGGTTCGAGGTCGCTGACCAAGGTGTGTGCGTCGGTCGGCCGCGGTTCGAGCGGCTGTTTGCGCGCGAACGCCAGCAGCGAACGCGTCAAGGAGGCGCCGCGCGCCGCCGCCTCGACGATCATCGACGCCAGCCGCGCGCCCTGCGGATCGTCGGCGAGGCGGTCGTGCAGTAGCTCGGCGTTGCCCCCGACCACCGTGAGGAGGTTGTTGAAGTCGTGCGCCACGCCACCGGTGAGCTGCCCGATGCTCTCGAGCCGCTGCGAAGACTGCAACCGTTCCTCCGCCCGCTTGCGCTCGCCGATGTCTTGGAAGTAGACGGCAAGGCCGTCGCGGAGCGGGTGCACGCGCACCTCGACCCACAGATCGAGCGGCGCGAAGTAGGCCGCCAACTGGCGCGGTGACTGCCTGGCGACCGCCTCGCGGTACGTCTTCTCGAACACGCTGCCGACCGCCTCCGGGAACTCGTCCCAGAGCACGCGGCCGTCGAGCGACCCGGGCTCGCGCTGGAGCACCCGCAGCGCCTGTGGGTTGACGTAGCGGAAGCGCCAATCGGGACCGACCATGAAGAACGCGTCGCTGATCTGCTCGAGGGTCGCGGCGAGCTCCTGCGAGCGCCGCTCGAGCTCACGTTCGGCGGTGACGTCCTGGAACGAGCCCTCGAAGCCGATCACGTCGCCGCTCGCAGCGCGCATCGCATGGCCGATGGCGCGCACCCACGTCACCGGACCGTCGCTCGGAGCGAGTCGCGCCACGAAGTCGAACGGCGCGCCGCTGGTGATGCAGCGCTCGACGGCCGCGCGCACCACCGGTTGGTCGTCGGGGTGGTAGAAGCCAATCCCTTCGTCCAGCGTCGGGCTGAAGCCGGGCGGCTTGCCGTGAAGACGTGCGACGACGTCCGACCAGCGGATCTCCCCGCTCCGCACGTCGACCGACCAACCGCCGAGCTGCATCGTCTGGCCGGCCACCGCCAGGAGCTCGTTGGAGCGCACCAGGTGGTCCTCGGCGCGCGCGGCGTCGTTCCGCGCGCGCCGCTCTCGCTCCAACGCTCGCACGAGCACCTCGGCAAGCAGCGCGGTACCGAGGAGCATGACGATGGCGATGATGCGGTTGCCGACGATCGCGAGCGTCGGGACGTCCGCGGCCGCGGCTGGCGACACGAACGCCCCGACGACGGTGAGCACGATCGCGACCAACGTGACAACCCGGATCGTGCCACGGTGCTCGGATGCTCCGGCCAGGAGCACGCTCGGTAGGTAGAGGGTGCCGTGGGCGAACCCGAGCGACGTGACGCTGTCGGTGGCGGCCACGACGACCAGTGAGCCGAACGCGGCAGCCTGCAGAGGGCGCGCGTGGCGTGGGGCGGAGCGAGGCGTCGCGCGTGAGGAGACCCCGTCGGCGAGTGCTCGGTGCATGCGCCGCCAGCGTACCCGCTCGCCGCGTCGGTGTGCGTCGCCGCTTCTGGTCGACGTCGAGCGCTGACGGACGCATCGGGTCGGTCACGACCACGGCTCGGTGCGCACGATGGAGGCAGATCCCCACCATCGGGTTGCGGTACGGTCCTGCCATGGGCCGAGGCGGACACGCCACCAACACACGCAACGTGTGCGCCGCCGCGACGGGGGCCGATGCCGCCAGTGGCCGAGAGGTGGCCGAGGGGCTGTGGGCGCTGCTCCGCGGCGAGACGACCCGCGTCGTCGTCGAGTACCCGTGCCACGCCCCCGACCAGCAGCGTTGGTTCCGCATGATCGCGACACGGCCGGACGCCACGGGCGACGTCGGCGCCGTCGTCACGCACGTCGACATCACCGACGTGGTGCGCAGCGAACGAACCCTGCGCGATGCCGAGCGCAGGATGGCGGCGATCCTCGACGCGCTCGGCGAAGGCGTCTGCGCCGTCGACGGCGACGGTCGCGTCGCGCTCCTCAACCCGGCTGCCAGGCGCCTGTTGGGCGTGAGCGAAGGGCAGGGCATAGGCGTGCCCGTCGACACGGTGATCCGACGCTTCGGAGCCGATGGTGCGCCGGTCGTGGAGTGCGATCCGGTCGCGAACGCGCTGCGCGATGGCCGGAGCGCGCGCGTCTTCGACGAGTACGTCGAGCGCGCCAGCGGCGAACGCTTCCCCGTCGAGTACGACGTCGCGCCGCTCCGCGACGCGACCGCCACGGTGGCCGGTGCGGTGGTGACCTTCGTCGACGCGGGTCCGCGTCGCGAGGTCGAAGCCTCCCTCGCGGCTGCGCGACGGCTCGAAGCGCTCGGTCAGCTGACCGGAGGCGTCGCGCACGACTTCAACAACCTGCTCACCGTCGTCGGCGGTAACGCCGAACTGCTCGTCGATACGCTGCCAGAGGGCAAGCCGCGGCGCTCGGCCGAGCTGATCCGAATCGCGGTCGATCGCGGTGCCGCAGTCACCCAACAGCTGCTCGCGTTCGGGCGCCGGCAGCCGCTCGATCCGCAGAGCATCGATCTGCTCGCCGCGTCGGCCGAGACCTTGGAGCTGCTCCAGCACGGAGTGGATGCGTCGGTCACGGTCGAGTTGGACGTCCACGCGGACGTGTGGCCGATCCGGGTGGACCCGCTGCGGCTCGAGGCGGCGCTCCTCAACCTCGTCGCCAACTCGGGAGACGCGCTTCCGAACGGTGGCGTGGTCCGCGTGGCGGTGCAGAACGCGACGCTCGACGCCTCTCGGCCCGCGGCTGCGGCGCTCGTCGCCCCCTACGGCGTCGCGGAGGTCGTCGCGATCACGGTCACCGACGAAGGCATCGGGATCAGGAAGGCCGACCAGTCGCGCGTGTTCGAGCCCTTCTTCACCACCAAGGGACAGGCCGAGCGGACGGGGCTGGGGCTGAGTATGGTTCACGGCTTCGCGCATCAGTCGGGGGGCGCCATCGACATCCTGTCCGAGCCTGGCGTCGGAACGACGGTGACCATATGGTTGCCGCGCCATGTCGCTGGAGCGAGTGGTGCTGGCGACGCGGCCCAGGCGTCCCCGGGCGCCGCGGACGCAGCGACGCTCGGCGCGACGGTCCTCTTCGTCGATGACGATCCGCTGGTTCGCGCGTACGCGAGCGAGTTGCTCGGACGCATCGGATGCGTGAGCGTGGAGGTAGAGGGCCCAGCGGCCGCGCTGCGCCTGCTGGCGGAGCGCGACGACGTCGACATCGTCTTCTCGGATGTCATCATGCCAGGGCCGATGGACGGCGACGCCCTGGCGCAGGCGGTGCGGGCATCATGGCCGTGGATCAAGGTCGTCCTGACGAGTGGCCACGGCGCACGATGGTCGGTGGACGATCGGGCTGGCGATTCCTGGACGCTGTTACCCAAGCCCTATGGGCAGCGGGCCCTAGCGGACGCGATCGCAGGCGCGCTCCCCGCTGCACCGCTTCGTGGCGGCGCCCACGACGCACGCTAGACCGTCGTACACGACCCGCGTATCATGGGAGCGTGCAACCAGTTTCGAACCGCGCACTGGACGCGACGCGCGCCGATCGAGGATCGCTGGCCGCGCCGGTCTGGGCGTGTGCATCGGCGCCCCCACCGAGGCCGCGCGCCGAGCGCAGCGTGCCTGCGGTACGCGTCGACGTCGCATGACGGA
>PWQI01000238.1 GCA_003556805.1 Trueperaceae bacterium
CCCACGGCCGTGCACGGTGGCGGGGGGTGGGGCCATGCCCTTCGGTGAGTACCGCTACGCCGTCGACGACAAGGGCCGCGTCATCGTGCCGCCCGCGTTCCGGGACTTCCTCGAGGACGGCATGGTGCTCACCCGCGGCATGGAGGGCTGTCTCTACGTGTTCCCGACCAGTGCCTGGAGCCGCATCGAGCAGCGCCTCGAGCAGCTTCCCCTCACCGACCGTGACGCGCGCAACTTCGTGCGCTTCTTCTACTCCGGCGCCGCCAAGGCCAAGCTCGACGGCGCCGGGCGCGTCACTGTCCCTCCTACCCTGCGCGAGTTCGCTCAGGCCCAGGGGGCGGTCATCGTCGCGGGGGCGCCCAACCGGCTCGAGATCTGGAGCGAGGAGCGCTGGACGGCCAACCTCGAGCACGTGATCGAGGAGCCGCCAGCCCCCGAGTTGCTGCGAGAGCTCGTCGGATGATGGCGCCCGGGGCGGCGACGGCGCCGCACGTACCGGTCATGCTCGAGCGCTGCCTCGAAGCGCTGGCGATCGTGCCCGACACCTGGGTGGTCGACGCGACCTTCGGCGCCGGTGGTCACAGCCGCGCGTTGCTCGCACGCGGCGCGCGCGTACTCGGCATCGACCGCGACCCGGACGCCGCGGCGCACGCCGACGCCCTGCGCCGCGATCTGCGCACGGCGGGCCTCAGCGACCCGGACGAACGCTTCCGCTTCGTGCGCGGGAACTTCGCCGACCTGGGCGCCCACCTCGCGACGGCGGGGCTGACCGAACCGTCGCCGCTCGCGGGCGTGCTCCTCGACCTCGGTGTCAGCTCGATGCAGCTCGACGAGGGCGACCGCGGCTTCGCCTTCCGCCACGACGGACCGCTCGACATGCGGATGGCCGCCGAGGGCCCCTCCGCAGCCGACGTCGTGAACACCTGGACCTTCGAAGCCCTCGCCGCCGCCCTGCACCGCTACGGCGAGGAGCGCCACAGCCGCCGGCTGGCGCGCGCCATCGTGGAGGCGCGCGAGCGCGCCGCCATCACCACGACCCAGGGACTCGTCGACGTGATCCAGCAGGCGTACCCCGGCGGACCGCGGCGCGACCACCCCGCGCGGCGGACCTTCCAAGCATTGCGCATCGTGGTCAACGACGAGCTCGGCGCCCTCGAGCGCGGCCTACAGGCGAGCGCCGCGGCCCTCGCGCCCGCTGGCCGCCTGGTCGTGCTCTCGTACCACTCGCTCGAGGACCGCATCGTCAAGCACACGCTGCGCGATCACCCGGCGCTCGAGCCCCTCACCAAGCGACCCCTGGAGGCCAGCCCGGCCGAGATCGAAGCCAACCCGCGGGCGCGCAGTGCCAAGCTCCGCGCGGCCACCCGCAGCGCCGAGGTGACGCCGTGACGCCACTCGCTCGACGCCTCGTGGCGCTCTACCTCGCGATGCTCCTGTTGCTCGCCGCCGTCGGCGCCCTCGGACAGCAGCGCTTCTTGCACCAAGCGGCGCTGCTCGAGCGCAAGGACACGGCCGTGATCGAGTTGGCCGTGGCACGTTCGGGCGCCGCGGGCATCCAAGGGCCGCTGGCGGTGACGCAGTGGGCGCGCGACCGCGGCATGGTCCCGGCACCCGACGCGCTCGACGTCATCCGCGTCGCACCCTCACCGCTCGCACCACCCACGCGCACGCTCGCTACGCCGAGCCTGGAGGTCCGAACCGTATGGCGCTGAACGACGACTCCTCACGGTCCTCCGCCGCCACGCCGGAGCTGCGTCTGCACCGGGGTTGGCTGCTGGCGCTCCTGCTGACGCTGCCGCTCGCGGCCTCGCTGGCGGGGTTCGCCGCCGTGCAGCGCGGGGCACCCATGTGGCCCGAGGCGCTCATCGAGCTCCCCGTACGTGGGCAGATCGTCACCACCGACGGCACGGTGCTGGCGGACGGGCCGGCCGAGGCCCGGCAGTACCCGCACGGCAGCCTCGCCGCGCCCTTGCTCGGCTTCACGGGCGCCGTGCAACCCGATGGGCGCTACGGCCTGGAGGGGCTCGAGTACACGCTCGACGCACGGCTCCAGACGGGTGAGTCGGTCGTGTTGACGCTCGATCCGACGCTGCAGGCGGCCGCCGAGGCGCACCTCGCCGACGCCGTGCTCGCGACCGAGGCCGAGAACGGCGCGGCCGTGATCATCGAGGTGGGCAGCGGCCGCGTGCTGGCCGCCGCCTCGTACCCGAGCTTCGACGCCAACGCGTGGCGCTCCGCCGGTCGCGACGACATGCAGAACCGCGCCTTCTTGCAGCACTACGAACCGGGCTCGATCATGAAGCCGTTCGTGGTCGCCGGCCTGCTCGAGAGCGGACGGATCGGTCCCGACGAGATCGTCGACGCCCCCATGCACCTGCGGGTCGGCACCAAGACCTTCCGCGACGTGGCGCAGCACGATCCGCGCCTGAGCGTCGCCGACGTCCTGCGCTACTCCAGCAACAGCGGCACCATCTTGCTCTCCCAACGCTTCGAGAGCGCCGAGCTGCACGCCTGGCTCGCCGCCTTCGGTTTCGGTCAGGAGATGCCGCTGCGGTCGACCTTCACGCGCAGCGGCCTGCTGAACCACTGGGACGGCTGGGTGCCGCAGGACCACGCCTCGATCAGCATCGGGCAGGCGG
The DNA here is from genome assembly GCA_003556805.1 of Trueperaceae bacterium. Taxonomy (GTDB): domain Bacteria; phylum Deinococcota; class Deinococci; order Deinococcales; family Trueperaceae; genus CSSed10-48. The sequence goes on from PWQI01000238.1 coordinate 2,640, forward strand.
TCGCCACGACCGCGCTGCAGATGGCCGCGGCATACACGATCATCGCCAACGACGGCGTCTACGTCGCACCGCGCTTGGTGGAGGACGAGGTCGTCCCCGCCCCGCACCGCGTCCTCTCGCCCGAGGTGGCGATGACGGTGCGGCACATGATGCACTACACCGTGGAGGCCTCGAGCCTCCGCGCCAGCCGCGTCCCGGGCGTCAGCATGGCCGGCAAGACGGGAACCGCCGACGTGTTCGACGTCGTGGCCGGGGCGTACCTCCCGGGCGACTACACGGTGTCGTTCGCCGGCATGCTGCCGGCCGAGCGCCCCGAGGTCGTGATGGTGGTGTACGTCCAGAAGCCGCGCACCAGCACGTCGTCGACGTTGGTGGCCGCGCCGCTGTTCCGCGCGATCGGCAGCGAGGTCGTGGCCCACTGGGGCATCGCCCCGGGCGAGCGCATCGACGCCCGCGCCGAGTGACGGCGGCACCGCGGCGCTCGCCACAGAGCGTGTCGCCGAACGGGCCGCGATCGCGTCAGCGCACCTATCGTGTGTAGGATGTGTACGATACGCCACATGATGGCGGAGCGGCGGTGACCATGGAACGGCTCGACCTCCCAACCCTGACGGCGATCCTCGGCGACCTCGTGGAGTCGGTCCCCGAACTCCCCCGTGACGTCGCCGCCACCGGACTCGCGGTCCACACCGACCACCTCCGACCGGGCGTCGCGTTCGTCGCCCTCGCCGGAGCGCGCAGCCACGGGATCACCTACGCCGACGCAGCGCTGGCCGCCGGCGCCCCCTTCCTGCTCAGCGACCGACCACACCCGCGCGCCGTGTTGGTGCGCGACGCCCACGAGGCCCTCGCGCGGCTCGGACGGCACGCCCGCGGCGCGCGGCGGGGCGCCGTGGTGGGCGTCACGGGCTCGGTCGGCAAGACCACCACGAAGACGCTGCTCGGCGCGGCGTTGGATGCGTTCACCAGCCCCGGCAACATCAACACGCCGGCCGCGCTCGCCTGCGTCCTCGTCGACGCCTGGCTGCACCACGAACCCGATCGGCCCTTGGTCGTCGAGCTCGGCATCGACCGTGACGGCGAGATGGCCGCGTTGCTCGCACTCGTCGCCCCCAGCCACGGCGTCCTCACGGCCATCGCGGAGGCCCACCTGGCGGGCATCGGCACCCTCGCAGACGTCGCTCGCGAGAAGGGCCGACTCATCGACGCGACTCCGGCGGGCCGCTACGTCGGAACGAGCGCATGGCCACACCTGAGCGACGCGCAACGCGCCGGCGCGACGCGCGTCGGGCTCGGCGACGGCGTGCCCGGTGGCACCCTGGTCGACGGCGCAGCCACGGGCCGCACGCCGCGCCTGCACGCCGTGCTGCGGCGTCACGACGGCGGCGAGGCACGTGTCGGCGTCGACCTGCCCGGCCCCGGTGCGCCCTACGCCGAGGCGGCCCTGCTCGCGCTCCAGGTGGCACTCGATCTCGACGTCGATCCGAACGCCGCCGCAGCTCGCATCGCCGCCGCGCACCCCGAGCCCCACCGGCTCCACATCCACGCCGTCGCTGCCCTCACACTGCTCGACGACGCCTACAACGCCAACCCGGCCTCCGTGCTGGCGGCGCTCGAGGTCCTCGCCGGCCTCCCGCGGCCGCACGCCGCCGTCGTCGGCGACATGCGGGAGTTGGGCGCGCGCAGCGCGAGCGCGCACGCCGAGCTCGGCCGCGCCCTCGTCGACGCTGGCCTGTCGACGGTCTGGTTCGTCGGGCCCGAGAGCCGCGCCGCGTTCGAGGCGGCGCACGACCTGCCCGAGCGACACCACGTCGCCGATACCGACGCCCTCGTCGGCATGCTCGCCACGCTTCCCGAGCGCGGCAGCCTGCTCGTCAAGGGATCGCGCTCGATCGGCCTCGAACGCCTGGTCGCGGCGCTGTTGGCCGGCCGCCAGCAGCAGGTGAGCGCATGAACCC
>PWQI01000463.1 GCA_003556805.1 Trueperaceae bacterium
CTCCCTCGGGCGACCGGCGCGCGCCGGGCGGTGATCGCTGGGAAGTACCTGTGGCCTGACGCACTCGATCCGTGGGCGGCGGCCGGCGCCGCTAGGGAAGGACACGAACCGTGACCGAGGCCATCGATCCCAGATACGCCGGCTTCGACGCCTGGCCCATGGAGCAGCGGGTGCGGGCGCTGGTCGACGCCAACGAGCGCGCCGTCGCCGCCGTGGCGGCGGCCGCGCCGGCGCTCGCCCGCGCGGCCGAGGGCATCGCCACCCGGCTCCAGGCTGGCGGCCGGCTGGCGTACGCCGGTGCGGGCACCTCTGGCCGCTTGTCGCTCCAAGACGCTGCCGAGCTGCCGCCGACGTTCGGTTTCGAGCGCACGGTGGTGCTGCTCGCGGGTGGCACGGAGGCCGGCGCGAGCGCGATGGAGGGGGCGGAGGACGAGACGGACAGTGCGGTCCGTGCGATCGACGAAGCGGCGCTCGGGGCGTCGGACGCGCTCGTGGCCCTGGCGGCGAGCGGGCGCACGCCCTACACCGTCGCGGCCGTGCGGCGCGCGCGCGAGCGCGGGGCGTTCACCGTCGGCATCGCCAACAACCCCGGTACGCCACTGCTGGCTGCTGCAGAGGTGGGGGTGCTGCTCGACACCGGATCCGAGGTGATCGCCGGCTCGACCCGGATGGTCGCCGGCACGGCCCAGAAGATCGCTCTCAACGCGCTCTCGACGGCGCCGATGGCGGAGCTGGGCGCGCTCTTCTCGAACCTCATGGTGGCCATGCGGCCCACCAATGCGAAGCTGCGCCGACGCGCGATCGAGATCGTGGCCGCAGGCAGCGGTGTCGACCCGGCTCGGGCCGAGCAGGCGTTGTCGGCATGTGACGGCGATATCCGTAGCGCGATCCTGCACCTGCTCACCGATCTCGAGCCGTCGGCCGCCACAGCGTGCCTGGCGCTCCACGGTGGCCGCGTCAGCAAGGTCCTGGCAGCATCGCGAGGCGGAGAGAGCGAGTAAGGCGGCGGCTCAGGGTCGTGACGACGTGCGGTAGCACGGGACGGCACGGAAGCCGTTCTGCGCTGCCCGGTCAGGTGCACCAGGCGGCGTGCCACGCGGGTGTCCGTGCCTCCAGCCAGGCGAGATAGTCATCCATGGCGGCCTCGAGCCCATAGCGTGGTAGGTAGTGCGCGCGCAGGCGGTCGATGGCGAGCGGAGCTCGGTCGCGAGCAGGCAGGGGCAGCGTAGCGGTGACGTTGGGATCGAGGCAGAAGCGACGCGCACCGAGGCGCTCGTCGAGCCTGCGGCACCAGTCGGCGAGGCTCCAGCCGCCGCCGCCGCTGACATGGTAGAGCTCGTGCTCGAGCACGTCGGCGTCGAGGAGGGCCACCAGCGCTGCGGCCACGTCCGGCGCGTACACCCAGTCGTTGGGTCCGGCGCGAGGCAGCTGCAACCGCTCGCCCCGGAGGAGCGCCCGCGTCGCGAGCATCGGACCGCTCAAGGTGTCGCGCACACCGGTGTCGCGTTCCCATGGACCAAACGCCGCACCCACGCGCGCCGCGATCACGTCCATGCCCCACAGCTCGCGTGCTCGCAACGCGGCGCGCTCGGCGGCGTACTTGGCGATGCCGTACATCGTGTTCGGCACGGGCGTGTCGCGCCCCTCGTCGAGGGGGTTCGCGGGAAAGGCCGCGGCGCCGTAGACGGAGGCCGACGACGGGTACACCACGCGCCGCGCGCCGTGGTCGCGGGCGGCTTCCAGGACGCGCAGCGTGCCCAACAGGTTCACCTGCATGATCAGGTCGGCGTCGCGCGTCTCGCGCTCGAGCCCGGGCGTGATCGCTGCGCCGTGGACCACGCCGTCGATGCCCTGGGGCGAGGACGCAGCCGTCTCGGCGAAGGTGCGCTCCAACGCCTCCGGGTCGCGCACGTCGGCCGCGGCGAAGGTCAGCTGGCCGGGCAGCGCCGCGAAGCGGGCTTCGGCGTCCGCGGGCCACGCCTTGCTGCGATCGATGGCGACGACCGCGCGCGCGGTGGCAAGCAGGTGCTCGACGAGGTTGCAACCCAAGAAGCCGCAGGCGCCGGTGACGACCGTGCTCACGACGCGTCGGCCGACTCGCGACGGTAGTCGCGGGCGGCGATCGCGGTGAGCGCGTTCGGGAGCACCTCGACCTCGAGCGGGGTCGAGCCGGCCACGTCGCCATCGGCGTGCACGAGCAGGGGTGGCTCGGCGCTGACGCGTACGTGCCGTGCGCGCCTCAGCACGCCGACCCCGCGCGGTCCGCCGACCAGGCGCAGCACTGCGCCTACGGCGCGCAGGAAGCCTGGGTTGCGGAGCACCGCGACGTCGAGCAGGCCATCGTGCGGGTCGACGTCTGGGCCGACGCGCATGGCGCCGAGCGGGAAGCTGGCCGCGTTGAAGAGGCTCACCGTGTGCGCCGCGAGGTGCTCCACGTCGCCATCCAGCTCGAGTTGGATGCGGTGGTTCTTCCGTCCCCAGAGGTTGCGTAGGCCTGCCCCGAGGTAGGCCAGGAAGCCGAAACGGGCCTTGGCATCGCGGCCGGCGTCGCGGTTGATCTCGGCGTCGAGTCCGGCGCCAAAGAAGATCAGTGCCACCTCGTCGGTCCCGACGCGGCGCATCACGTCCAGCCGGACCGGGGTTCCCCTCCCGAGCACGGTGACGGCCTTGGCCGGGTCGATCGGCAGGTGCAGCACGCGCGCCAACCCGTTCCCGGTGCCCGCGGGCACCACCCCGAGCGGGAGGCCGCTGCCAGCGCGTACCAAGCCGCGTGCCGCCGCGGTCACGGTACCGTCACCACCAGCGACGAGGACCGCCTCGAAGCCGTCGTCGGCCGCGCTGGCGGCCCACTCCGTCGCGTCGCGTGGCGTGCGGGTACGGTACATCGCGATCTCGGCACCCACGCGCTCCAAGCCCGTGCGGATCGCGTCCTCCACCACCTCGACGCGCCCCCGTCCCGACGCCGGGTTGACGATGACGAGGACCCGTTTCGCCGTGAGCATGGCGCATCGTACCGGGAGCGGGCAGCCGCGCGCCGGCCGTTGCGAACGCCGTTGTCACGTCGAGGGGCGGCTGCGGCCGCGGCGACGTCCACGCGCGGTACGTTCAGGCCGATGGCCATCACGGCTCCCACCCGGGTCGCCTTGACGGGCTTGCCCCTCGCGCTGCTCATCACCGGCGCGCATCTCGCCAACGATGCCTTCAGCAACGTGCTGCCGGCCTTCCTCCCGACGTTGCAACTGCGTTTTGGCCTTGGCGAGGCCGCGCTGGCGGGGCTCGTGGCGCTCATCTCGATCTCTGCCAACGTGCTCCAGGCCTTCGCCGGCGCGCTCACCGACCGCTGGGGTCGCCGCCGCGCCGCAGCGTTGGGACTGCTGCTCTCGTCCGTGCTGATGAGCTTCATCGCCGTGGCACCCAGCGTGAGCGTGCTGGTGCTGCTGCTGGCGTTCGGCGGCATCGGATCGGCCGTCTTCCACCCGGGCGCGGTCGCCATGATGCGCGGCGTTGGTGGGCGCCCCAGCCTGAACGTCGGCGTCTTCGCCGCCGGTGGCGCGGCAGGGACGGCGATCATGCCCGTCGTGGCACTCGCCGTGTTGCGTTCCTACGGTCCGAGCTACGTTCCGGTGCTGGCGCTCGTCGGCGTGGCGCTGGCGCTGACGCTGTTGGTGCTGGCGCCGGCCCAAGCGCTCACCAATGGCCCGACACGACCGAAGGTGTTCGATCCGGCATTGTTCCGCGGCCCGGTCGGCGCCCTGTCGCTGGCGGGTATCCTTCGCGCCACCGCCTTCGTCAGCTTCTCGAGCGCGATGCCGTTGTACCTGGTCAACGTTCGGGGTTTCGCCGCCGACGCGCCGCTCATCGGTAGCACCCTGGCCACGTACGGCTTCGCGGCCGCAAGCGCCGGGCTCTTGGCCGGCGTTCTCGAGGCGCGGGTCGGCCGGGTCCGGTTGGTCGTGGCCACCATGCTACTGGCCGTGCCGGTGCTGGTCGGCACGCTCTTCGTCGAGCCGGGGACGGCACCCTACTTCGCGCTGGTAGCGCTCTCGGGCGTGCTCACGAACGCCTCGGTGCCGCTGCTGGTGGTGAGCGCCCAGGACCTGGCGCCGCATGCCGTCGGGACCGCGTCGGGCATGTTGATGGGCTTCACCTGGGGCATGGCGGGCGTGGCCTACCTCGGTTTCGGGGCCCTTCAGGAGCTCGTAGGCATCACCCCGGCGCTGCTTGCCAGCTTCGCCTTCCTGGTGCCGGCGGCGCTGCTGGCGGGTACGATCCTGTGGCGACACCGCACTCGCCTCGGTTGCTCGTGAAGCGCGTGTGCGCCGCGAGCATCAACCGTCCCGCATGCGCTTGTAGGCGTTGATGAGCCCGTTCGTCGAGGCGTCATGGCCGGTCACAGGGGCTGCACCGTCGAGCTCCGGCAGGACGTCGCGGGCGAGTGTCTTGCCCAACTCGACACCCATCTGGTCGAACGAGTTGACGTTCCAGATCACGCCCTGCACGAAGATCTTGTGCTCATACAGGGCGATGATGGTGCCTAGGGTGCGGGGCGTGAGCAAGGGGTAGAGGAAGCTGGTGGAGGGCCGGTTGCCCTC
>PWQI01000373.1 GCA_003556805.1 Trueperaceae bacterium
AGGCGCGGCAACAGGAAGCCGCGCCAGCCGGTCTCCTCACCAACTCCGTAGGCAAGCGCCGCCGCGAGACCGCCCAACCACCACACCGCGTCCCGGCCAGCCAACGCGCCGACGTCCGGCCACGGACGATGCTCAGTCCTCCGCCGCGAGCCCGCTCCCACCGACGGGGCGCGTGACGAAGCGCTCGCCGAACCCTTGGATCAGCGGCCGGCCCCGCGCGATGGCGTCTCGAACCGAGGGTAGCGACAGAGACGCACGGTGGTCGTCCTCGCTCACCCAGACCTCGGTCACCCAGATGGCGTCGGCGTCGTCCAGGTCCTGGGCGACGACGTAGCTCAGGCACCCCGGCAAGCCGCTGACGCCGGCCACCAAGATGTCGATGAGCTCGTCGCGAGCCCCAGACACCGCGTGCATCTTCCCGATCAAGCCGTACATCGACACCGCCCCCGTCCTGCTCCGCCGCCGCACGGGCGGTCGGTGGCCGATCCCTCACCGAACGAACGGCCGCCGCCCGGCGCCGGCCCTGAACCGAGGATACGGCGCGTGACCGACGCCGGATAGCATGTGCCGCCAGTCCCTTGCGCGGCGAGACGGGCTCTCCTACCATTCGAGTGCTGAACGGTGCCGAGGTCGACGCCGAGGTCGACGGGAGCGAAGGAGCACTGCGTGCGAACCACACATGCCGCGTCGAGCCGCGTGATCGTGATCAGCGCCGTCACGATCGTGCTCGCAACGGCCCTCGCGATCGTGTCCCATGCCGTCCTGCCGGCTACCGTGGATGACCTGGACTTCGACAGCGCGCTGGTCCGGCTCGTCGGCTTCCCCGTCGTCGCGGTGTCCTACTTCCTGCTGCTGTTCGCGCACTGCGCCATCGTCCTGCAGACCTTCGGCCGTCGCTCCGGACTGCCGAAGCTGGAGGTCGGATGGCGCTTCGGGCTCGCGTTCGCCCTCCTCTACCTCGTCGGCATGCAGGAGGTGGTCGTCGACGCCTCGCCGTTCGAGGCATGGGGGCGCGAGTTCGTGGTGTACCAGTTCTTCATGGGCGCCGGTGATGCCGTGCCCGTGTTCGCGCTGTGCATGGTCCTGGCCTACCTCACGCTCGCTCCCGGTCGGCGTGGCGCCAGCGGATCGCTCAGCGCACGCGAGGCCATCGCCATCGTCGCCGTGATCGCCCTGGCGTTCTTCGTGCAGCGGACGATCGGGCACACCACCGGACTCGTGCACAGCAACGTCGAGAGCTATCCGGTCCAGACCCACCTGTGGACGGCCCTGTTCGGCGTCGTCCTGGGGTGCTTGTACGTCGTCCTGCACCCGGTGTTCTCGCGACGAGACGGCGCCTTCGCGCTCTCCATCCGTCTCGTGCTGCTGACGATCGGGATCAACTGGATGCTCTTCAACAGCTTCATCGGCCTGCTCTTCAGCGGCGTGATGCCACAGATGCTGCTGCGCAGCGGCCTGGACACGGCCGTGGTGTTCGTGGCCTCCATCGTGGTCCTCAGGTACGCGTCGACGAGCAGTGCGGGCGCACGGGTGGCGGGCTCGATGCCGACGAATCCACCGTGAGTCCCGGGCGCCACTCGGCGAACGACGTCTGATCGGCGCCGCTCACTCCTCCAAGCGGAACCCGGGCACGGGCGCCGCCGCGTCGGCGGCATGGCATCGCTGGACGGGGCGGTCTCCATGACCACGTGCAACACCTGCACCATCAGGCGAGACGACTCCATGGTGCATCGCTACCACCGCCTCACTGCTGAAGACCGAGCAGGCCGACACATGCAGCCAGGGCCAAGCGAGTGAAGAAACGCCGACGTCCCTGGCTCCGCCAGGACTCCCCCGGGTGCCGGTAGAGTGCGGCAAAAGCCGTGGCCGGGATCCACCAAGCTAGCGTGGTCCCGATGTGGAAGCCGATGTTGTCCCAGCCGACGATGCCCTGTCGCGCTTGATACCAGTAGAGGCCCGTCAGAGTGACCGCAACGACTGCGATCGCGACCCAATCCAGGCGGAAGCGTGGAGGTTCGGGGATCAGCTCCGGTCGCTGCAGTACCTGTACGATCGCGCTGACCAGGATGGCCGCAAGGCACACGAGCAGAACACTGTTGAGCAGCATGGCCGGTGGCAACGCAACGGCGACCGCGAAGAACAGTGCGGTCAGCCCTACTGGGTAGCACCACTGGTCAGCCTGCTTCAGGCTCTTCGTGAGGAACATACTGAACTCGACGAGATATGGTGGGACTCCCCTCCATGGATCGTTCCATCACACCGCCTGTTCGGCGTGTGGGCGAAACGCTCGCTGTCAACCGTTCATGGGTACGTCGGCCTCCTAACAGAGCCTCGCCGGGCCCGCAGAACGTCCGACGCCAGCCCACCGGTCCGCAGAACACCCCGCCGGCAACCACCCCATCGACACCGTTCCGACCGCACCTCCCCGCACCATTCTGTTCATGCGGGCACGATACACGGATCCGGCGAACGCCCCCCACCCGATAGCGCATCCACCGGGCTCCGCACGGCCGCCGGGCCGCGCTTCAACACGTGGGTGTAGATCATCGTCGTCTTGACCAGATCGCGTGTTCTCCTACCCCCGCAGTCCGGTTCAGACGTTTCTTCTGGGAGCAGAGGAGATTGCGGTACGCTGAACCATCACGAGGTGGGGGGCTGAATATGGGCCCGTACAACCGGGATGAACCGCTGAGCCGCCAAGCCTATGTGCGACCCGCTCTGCTCTGGCTCTTGGCTCCGTACCTCTGGTTGTTCATCGCCCTTCGTCTGCCGCCAGACGTGTTTCCGGGGCAGAGCGTACTGTCGTTCATCATTGTCTGGGTGCCGTTCCTTCTGGCGTTCTTTGTCTTCGTGACACTCTCGATGCGGCGATTGCTCGCTATGGCTGCGCCTCCCGCACTGGCCTGGCTGTCGATACTGCCCGGTGCTGCTCTCCCGCTGTACATCGTCCTAGCAGTTGCGCCGAATGCTCAGAGGGCTCAAGCGCAACCACGCTGAACGACCTCAACGCGGACTATGCCAAGGTTCTGCACAGACATCGGCTGGCGTTCACATCACTGTGCCCGAGCACCTCCTGCACCGTCCGGATGTCGTACCCGTCCTCAGGAGATTGATTCGTGGCAGACGAATGTCGCAGGCTGTGACACGTAGCCCGCTTCGCCCACCCCGCAGCCACCACTGCCGCCCGATGCACCCGTTCGACCTCGTCCACGTGGTCCACGAGCGAGGTCCGCAACGACGCCGGCATCATGTTCACCCGATCCTTCGCACCCTTCCCGTCCCGCACCACGATCTCGCAACGCCCCATGTCCACGACCTGGTGCCGAACCCGCAGGCGCTCCATCAACCGCAGCCGCCCATCGCACGATGGGGCGGTTGTGTAGCGCTTCGAGAAGGTCTTCTGAGGTGCGTCTGGATGTCGACGAGGACGCCCGTCAGGCAGCTCAGATCAACCCGGGCTTGCTCCTCGAGGGTGCGCGGCCGCGTCTCATCGACGAGTGGCAGCTCTACCCGCGGGTCTGGGATCACGTGCGTCGCGACGCCGATGCGAGCGGGGCGACGGGACAGTTCCTGCTCACAGGATCATCGAGCCCGGCGGATGATGCCCGCCGTCACTCGGGTGCAGGCAGGATCGCGACGGTCCGGATGCGCCCGATGACCCTCCACGAGCTCGGTGCATCCTCCGGCGAGGTCTCCCTTGCCGAGCTGTTCGCGGGCCGTGATCCGGCAGCCTCATCTGGTCGTAGCGATCTGCGCGAGGTGCTCGAGATGCTCGTCACCGGCGGGTGGCCGCAGCAGCTGCAGCGTGCTGACCCACGGTTCGTCATCGACTACCTCGACCAGATCGTCCACATCGACATCAACACCGTTGCCGACGCCGATGGTCGGCAGCTCGCACGCCGACGCGACCCGAAGAAGGTCCTGAGCTGTGTCCGCTCGCTGGCCCGCAACGTCGCGACCGCCGTCGGCGGACGGTCCATCGCTGCTGATGCGGGCCTGTCACGCGAGGCGGTGACCGGTTACCTCGACGCGTTCGAGCGGCTCATGATCCTCGAGGAGCAGCCGGCCTTCAACGTCCATCTGCGCTCGTCACGGAACCTGCGCACGACTCCGCACCGCCACCTGGTCGACCCGTCACTGGCCACTGCAGCGCTACAGGTCGGTGCCGACGGCTTGCTCCGCGACCTGAACTACACCGGGCTGCTGTTCGAGTCGTTGGTCGTTCGTGACCTGCGGGTGCTGTCACAACCGCTCGACGCGTCCGTGATGTACTTCCACACCGACCACCACGAGATCGACATCGTCGTCCAGCGGCCTGACGGCGCCTGGGGGGCGATCGAGGTCAAGCTCGGGGGTGAGGAGCCGATCGAGCAGGGCGCCGCCTCACTACGTGCCGCCGTGTCATCCATCGACCTCGAACGGGCCGGGGCGCCAGCCTTCATGGCCATCATCACCGCGACCGGCCGCTACGCCTACCGGCGTGACGACGGCGTCTGTGTCGTGCCGCTGCCAACCCTTGCACCCTGACCACACCAACACCCATCGGGCACACGTACATCGAGAGCGATGAGCAACGCCCGCAGTCGC
>PWQI01000231.1 GCA_003556805.1 Trueperaceae bacterium
CGCCGGGTCACCGAAGCATGCGGGCGGTCTTCGACCGCTCCTGGGAGCTCCTGGGCGTCGACGCACGGCGCGCCGCGGCCCGCCTCTCGATCCTCCCTGACGGAGCGACCGAGGACACCGCCGCGGCCATCGCGCTGGCCGATGCCTCCGTCCTCTCGGCGCTGGTCGCCGCGGCGCTGCTGCAGCGTGGTGACGACGGGCGTTATCGGCAACACACGCTGTTCCGTCAGTACGCACGCGAACGACTGGACGACGACCCCGCCGACGTCGCGGAGACCGAGGCTCGCTTGGTCCGGGCGATGCATTCGCTGGCGGAGGCAGCAGAGCCCGATCTCGCAGGCACCGACCAGGCTCGCTGGTTCGCGGCGCTGGAGGCCGAGTCCGGCACGCTGCGCACGGCGCTCGAGTGCGCTGAACGCGTCGATCCCGAGCGCGGTGTGCGTGTGGCGTACGCGCTGCGCCTGTTCTGGTTCGTGCGCTCGCACCTGAGCTGGGTGAGCGTGTGCACCGAGCGCCTCGTGGCGAACCTCGATCGGTCCGTCGATCCGGTCGTGCGCGCCCAAGGGCTCTACGTGGCCTCGCTCGCGCCACCGTGGAGCGAGGCGAGCAAGGCGCTCAACGACGCGGCGCTGGCGCTCGCGCGGCGTGCCGACGACGGGCTGCTGACGGCCGAAGTCACGCAGCATGCGGGCGCCATCGCGAGCGCGCTCGGCGACGCCGCGGCCGCGCGCAGCTACCTCACCGAGGCGCTGACGCGCTACCGGGCGCTCGGTCATCGGGTCGGCGAGGCGGCCGCCTTGAACCGCCTGGGCGCCCTCGCGTACTTCGCCGGCGACCTCGACGCGGCGCGGCGTCTCTACGAGGAGAGCCTCGCGCTCGAGACCGAGCTGGGCAACGCCTGGGGCATCGGCTCGCGGCTCTACAACCTCGCGATCATCGCGAAACGCACCGGCGCGTTCGCCGAGGCCCTGACGGCGTACCGACGCTCGCTGCGCTTGAACGTCGAGCTCGGGGACCGACGACACGCGGGCCTCGTCCTCGAGGGGTTGGCCTGCCTCGCATCCGCTCAGGGCGACCCGCTGCGTGCGGCCATGCTCTGGGGGGCGGTCGAGGCGGAGCGCCGCAGGACGTCGCGGCCACGTGTCGGCATCGAACTCGAGCAGTTCACGACCGATCTCGCCGAGGCGCGATCCCAGACGACCGACGACGTGTTCGACGCCTCGTGGACCCACGGTGAGCGCAGCGGGTTCGACGCCGCGCTCCAGACCGAGCTCGACGCGGCGCGCTGAGCCCCGCCGAGCGCTACCATCGCTCATGCACAAACCGGACTGGGACACCTACTTCATGTCGATCGCGCTGGCGGTGCGCGCGCGGGCGGACTGCACCGGTAACCGCGTGGGGGCCATCCTCGTGCAGGACAAGTTCATCGTCGCGACCGGCTACAACGGCACCCCGACCGGCGCTCCGAACTGCAGCGAGGGCGGCTGCGAGCGCTGCGCGCACCCGGAGCGCTTCCCGAGTGGTCAGGGTTACGACCTGTGCACCTGCGTCCACGCGGAGGCCAACGCGCTCCTGATGGCGGCCCGCGTGGGGATCCGCACGAGCGGCAGCACCATCTACACGACCATGCGTCCGTGCTTCGGCTGTTCGGTCAGCCTGGCCCAGGCGGGTGTGGAGCGGGTGGTCTACCTGCACGAGTGGCGCCATCCGGATCCGGCCTATCGCGACGCCTACGAGGCCGTGCAGGCGCGCTTCACGGGCGGCCTCACGCACCTGGGCGTCGACGACCCTGACGCCGATTGGGCCGTTCGCAACCGCAGGACCTGAACGCCCCCACGGCGGGCGCGGGGGCGGCAACTGATGCGCGCCTGACGCATCCGTCGTATCGTCGTCAGGATCGCATGAGCGAACGTCGGCAGGCCTCCCTCCTCGCGCTCCCCGCCATGGCGGTCTTCGTCTTGTTCAGCGTGGTGCCGCTCCTCAGCGTGGCGCGCTACGCGACCTGGCGCTGGAGCGGCACGTCCGAGCCGGTCGGGGTCGGTGCCGCCAACCTGATGCGGCTCCTGCGCGACGACGCGTTGTGGCAGTCGCTCGGCACGACGGTGACGTTCGCGCTGATCGCCATGCCGACCTTCCTCGCCCTGTCGCTGGTGATCGCGCTGGCGATCGAGGGGCTGCGCGTCGAACGCTTCGTCAAGGCGCTGCTGTTCGCGCCCGGCCTCGTGACGGTGGGCGGCTCCGCGATCGCCTGGTACCTCCTGTACAACCCCGACTTCGGCGTCCTGGTCGAACTGACGGGCTGGCGGCTGCCGTGGACGACGCAGCCGGCGGCCGCGTTGGCGTACGTGATCGCGTTCACCCTCTGGCAACAGACCGGGTACGGCGTCCTGATGGTCTCGGCCGCGCTGAAGGGCGTGCCGCGCGAGGTCAAGGAGGCGGCGCGCATCGACGGCGCACACGAGCGCGAGGTGCGGCGCTTCATCGTGGTGCCGCTGCTCAGGCCCACGCTGGCGTTCCTGACGATCGTCGGGACGGTGCTCGCGCTGCAGTCCTACACGGCGGTCTACCTCCTGACGCGCGGCGGGCCCTTCGGCAGCACGCGGGTGCTCGGCTACTACGTCTACGAGACGGCGTTCGAGCGCTTCGAGCTCGGCTACGGCGCGGCGCTGACGCTGTTCGCGCTGCTCGTCACGCTGATCGTGGCGGTGCTGCAGGCGCGCGTCCTGGTCGAACGCAGTGCGCGGGGAGCGCGCGCGTGATCGTCATGCGCCTGATCACCGTGTTGGCGTGCGTGTTCGTGGCGCTGCCGCTGGTGTGGCTCGTCTACGCAGCCTTCATCCCGGCCGAGGCGCTGATCGCAGCCAACATCGCGACCTTCGGCGTGACGCTCGAGAACTTCGCCGCGTTGGGGGACACGGGCCTGTGGCGCGCGATGGGCGTGTCGGTCCTGGCCTCCGGGTTGGCGGTCACGGGTCAGCTGGCGTTCGGCCTCGGCGCGGCCTACGCGATCCGCAACGGTGCGCGCCTGCTCGGGCTGGTCCTCCTGCTGATGGCGATCCCGAGCGAGCTGCTCCTGGTGCCGCTCTACCGGCAGTTGCAGACGCTGTCGTTGATCGACACGCTCGGGGCGCTCATCGTGCCGTTCCTGGCGAGCCCGCTGGTCGTGTTCCTGCTCCTGCAGGCACTGCGGAGGGTGCCGTGGGAGCTGATCGAGGCGGCCCGGCTCGACGGTGCGGGCGAGGGCGTCATCGTGGCGCGAGTCGTGGCGCCGGTGCTGCGGCCCGAACTGGTCGCCGCCGCGGTGCTGGCCTTCGCCGCACACTGGAACCTGGTGCTCTACCCTCGTGTCATGACCACCGAGTCGCTCTGGACCGTGCAGGTGTTCCTCACCGACCTGCTGCGCACGCGTCCGTTCGAGTGGGGGCTGCTCGGTGCCGCCGCGCTCGTCGCCAGTGCTCCGATCCTCGTCCTCTACGTCGTGTTCGAAAAGCGCATCATCGCCACCTTCGAGGCAGGGTTCCGCTCGTGACCCCGAGCACCCGCGCCGCGAAGGTGGGCGACCCCAGGAGGCACCGCATGCCCAGATATCTCCGGCTCGTCACGCTCTGCACCGTCTTCGCGCTCGCCGCGGCGAGCGCCTCGGCGCAGACCGTGGTCACCTTCTGGCACTCGATGGAGGGTGGCGAGGACGCGGTCACGGAGCTGGTCGCGTCGTTCAACGCGTCGCAGAACGAGTATCGCGTCGACGCACGCTACATCGGCTCGTACGCCGACGCCCAGACGCGCCTGATCGCCGCGTTCGGCACGAACGACGAACCGACGCTCTTCCAGGCCGAGATCGGTTTCTTCCCGCAACTCGTCGGCGACGGCGCCGTGCAAGACCTCGGCGACTTGGTGGCCGAACTCGACGAGGCCTTCCTCGCCGACTTCGTGCCGGGGCTGTGGGCGTACGGCGACCTCCAGGGGGGCCGCTACGGCCTGCCGTGGAACAGCTCGACGCCGGTGATGTACTACAACGCCGACGCGCTGCGGCGCGCGGGCCTCACGCCGCCGACGACGTGGGAGGCGTTCGCGGAGACCGCCGCTGCGCTCACCTCGCGGCAGGCCCAGGGGGCCCTGTTCGTCGGCGATTCGTGGCTGTTCGAGATGATGGTGCTGTCGCGCGGCGGCGACCTCGTGCTCGCAGACGGCACGCCGAACTTCGAGAGCGCCGAGGCGCTGGCCGCGCTGACGATGCTCCAAGACCTCGCCCGCAGCGGCGACCTCGCTTTCTACGGCGCGAACGAGAGCACGCCCGCCATCTTGAACTTCGTGCGTACGCGCACCCTGATGACCTTCGCGAGCATCGCCAACTGGCCCGACGTGCGGCGCTTCTCGGTGGCCTTCGACGTCGCCGCCGCACCGGTGCCGACGACCGCCGGTGGGCGGGTGCCGTTGGGCGGGGCGCAACTCGTGGTGATGCGCAACGCCGGCGCGGCGGAGCGCGCCGGGGCGTTCGCGTTCTGGCTGCACCTGATGGAAAGCGAGAACCTGGCGCTGTGGATCGAGGACTCGTACTACATCCCCGTGCGCC
>PWQI01000333.1 GCA_003556805.1 Trueperaceae bacterium
CTCTACGCCTGGAAGCGCCGCACCCAGCCGATCTGGGATCCGGTCGAGTACGAGGCGCAGAACCAGCACGGCGACAGGTTCGACGGCTGGGAGGACTTCCTGCGCGCTGGTGTCTGGAACTCCGGCGACTACAACTACCGCGGCCTGTGGAGTGCCATGCCCACCGAAACGGGCAAGTTCGAGTTCTACAGCGAGACCTTGAAGAAGGCGCTCACCATCCACGCGGATCGCTACGACACGACGGTCGACCACGTCCTCGACGTCTGCGACTACCCCGACTCGGGCGGCGAGAAGGCCTTCGTGGCGCATTACGTGCCGGCGCTGAAGCGCGGTGACCCGGCCGAGTACCCGTTCGACTTCATCGACGCCAAGAAACTGCTCAACCGCGAGGGCCGCGCCAACAACAGCAGTTGGTACCAGGACTTCGCCGACGTCGATCAGGGCGACGTCAAGTGGGGCGACGTCATCAAGATGCACCCTGACGACGCCGCCCGTCTCGGGCTCGAGGACGGCGACCAGGTGCGCGTCACCTCGCCGACCGGCTCGATTCAGACCACCCTCAAGACCTGGGCCGCGCTGCGGCCCGGCACGGTGCAGAAGAACTTCGGTCAGGGCCATTGGGCGTTCGGACGGAACGCCGCCGAGGTGTTCACCATGAGCATCGGGCAGGTGCCCCGCGGCGCCAACAGCAACGACGTCATCCCGGCCGATTTCGAGCGCCTTTCCGGCTCGACGGCGTTCTACGGCTCCACGCGCGTTCGCGTCGAGCGAGCCTGACGCGGGAGGAGGAGCACACATGGCCAGATACGGCATGGTGATCGACCTGCGCCGGTGCATCGGCTGCGATGCCTGCAACATCGGCTGCAAAGGTGAGAACAACGTTCAGACCGGCTTCTTCTGGGCGCACCACATCCAGCGCTCGGACGGTGCCTTCCCCAACCCGAGCTACACCTACATCCCGACGCTCTGCAACCACTGCGAGAACCCGCCCTGCGTCGAGGCCTGCCCGGTCACGCCCAAGGCGATCTTCCAGACCGAGGACGGCATCGTGATGCAGAGCGCCGAGCGCTGCATCGGCTGCGTGAGGTGTCAGGACGCCTGCCCCTACGGCGTGATCTTCTACAACGAGTGGGACGAGGCGACGCACCCGGCCTGGCGCACGGAAGAGGCGATGGACCTCAATGCCCGCGTCGGCGGCGACGTGCTGCCCTACTCGAACCCCGACCCGGGCCTCACGTACGAAGTCATTCGACGACCCGACATCGTCGAGAAGTGCACCTTCTGCCACCATCGCGTGCAGGCTGGCGAGCTACCGCGCTGCGTCGAGGTCTGCCCCGCGGTCGCCCGCATCTTCGGTGACCTGGACGACCCGAACAGCGACGTCTCACGGCTGCTGCGCGAGCACGAGCACTTCGTGCTCAAGCCCGAAGAGGGCACCAAGCCCAAGGTCTTCTACATCCAGCAGTTCGACCAGAAGACCGCCTGAGCAGCGACGACCGCCTTCCGTGCGGCCGGCCCGGCCTCGTGGTCTGCCGGCCGCGCCCTCACCAGGAGCCCACCCTTGACCGACTTCGATCTCCGGGAGCGCGTTCGCAGCTCGACGTACTACCACCTCGCGCGCCTGTTCGAGCCGCCCGGGCCCTTCCTGCGTGACGAACGCGTGCTCGAAGCGCTGCACGCGGCGCTCGAGGCTGTGAACCGGGCCGCTGCCGAACATGCCGCTGCGCTCGCCGAGGCGTTGGAGCGCGAGGGGCTCGAGCGCGTGCGGCGCGAGCACATGAAGCTCTTCGTCGGCCCGGAGCAGCTGCTGGCGCCGCCGTACGCATCGGTGTACCTGGACCAGCAGCGCGAGCTGATGGGTCCGTCGACCATGGCGGTGGTGAAGCTCTACGCCGAGGCCGGTTTGCGGCAAGCCGACGACCTCAAGGACGCGCCAGACCACGTGCGCGTGGAGCTCGACGTGATGCACCTCGTGATCGAGCGAACCCGCGACGCTATCCACGAGGGCGATTGGGCGCGCGCCGAGCGCTTGGTGCGGGTGCAAGCCGCCATCCTCCAGAACCACCTCAGTCGCTGGGTGACCCCCTTCACGAACGTCATTCGCACCGGCTCCGCCACCGACTTCCACCGCCATCTAGCCGACGTGCTCGAGGCCGTGATCAGGCAGGAGTTCCTCGAGGACGCCGCTGCCATGATCGACGAGTTCCAGGCGCTGAAGTCGGCGGCCATGACCGGCACGACCACGACGCCTCCCACCTGAGCAGATCCGCGACCGCGGATCGCCGCAACCACGGAACGCCTACCTGTCTCCGGAGGAGCCCCTGCGTGCTGAAGCGCCGCGCCGTCGACGCCGTGTTCGGTGAGGACCTCGTACCGCGCCTGCGCGCGGCGCGTTGCGTGCGCAGGCGCAGGCACGAGAACGGCTGCCGGGCGTGCCTGCTGGCCTGCCCGCACCAGGCGCTCTGGTTCGACGCCGACGGCGCGTGGCGTCTCCACGCCGCCGCCTGCGACGGCTGCGGCGCGTGCGCCTCAGCCTGCCCGAGCCAGGCGATCGACGCCCCCGGCATCGACCTCGCCGCCCTGCGGCGCGCATGGCTCGACCTCGAGGTCGTGACCCTGGGATGTCACATGGGGCCCGCGGACGCAGCTGTCCGCCTGCCCTGCCTGGCCGGTCTGCACCCGGAGCTGCTGGCGAGCGCGCTGCTCGCGCGCCCCGGCACCCCCGTCCGCCTCGATCTCTCGGCCTGCGGCGGCTGCGCCAAGGGCGCCCTGCGGCCCTTGATCGAAGCACAGGCGCGCCAGGCCGTGACCTACGTGCGGCGCCTCGGCGCCGCGCCGGACGTGCGCATCGTCGACGGCGCAGCGAACGGCAGAAGTGGCAACGAACCGCACACGCGGCGCATCAGCCGACGCGACCTGTTCCAGCTCGCCCGCAGCCGCGGCATCGAACTCGTGGCTCGCGGTCTCGCCGCGGGCGCCGCCGACGCCGCGAGCGGCGTGGCGCTGCCCCACCGAGCCAGGCTGTTGGCCGCCGCTCGCGAGCGCGCTGCAACTGCCGCAGAGCGTACCCACGCGCTGCCCATGCTCGGAGGGTTCTTCGTCGACTGGCAGGTTGCCGACGCCTGCGACGGCTGCCGAGATGGTGACGGACCGTGCTGCGTGAGCGCCTGCCCGAACGGCGCCTGGCGACTCGGCAGCAGCGCTGGTGCGACAGTGCTGTCGCACGACGCCGCGTGCTGCAGTGGCTGCGGCGCGTGCACCCTGGCCTGTCCGCGCTCGGCCCTCGAGCCGGGACCCGCCGCCGTGTGTGCCGACGCCGGACGGCGCGCCAAGCGATCGTTCGCCCTTGCGCGCTGCCGCGTGTGCCGCATGCGACCGGCGAAGGGCGCACATGGTCTGTGTGGGAACTGCAGCAAGCGACAGCACGTGGCCGCCTCGGTGCCCCAGCGCTGTCGCTAGGCCAGCATCACGTCAACGTCCACGGGCCGCGGCGCGCATCAGCACCATCAGGCTCAGGCGGGCGTCGTCACTGCTGCGGTGGCGCTGGCCACCCGGCTCCAGCACGCCCATCGCGGACGCGGCACGCGCGAGCGTGGCTCGGCCGAAGCGAAGCCCGCGCGCTCGAGCGTAGGCGCGCATCGCGCACTCGAAGCCGCGGATGCGCTCGCGGCAGCCCCAGCGCGTGGCGGACTGGCGCACCATGCGCTCGTCGAAGGGGGCGTTCCAGGCGAGCACGCGACGTCCTTCGGTCACACGCTGCACCTCATCGTGGATCTCAGCCCAGGTCGGCGCGTCGACGAGGTCGTCCATCCTGAGCCCGTGGACCCGCGTGGCGCCAGCCGGTACCGCGCCGGCCTGCGGCCGCACCAGCGACTCGAACAACACCTCACCACTCGCGCCGACGATGCCGATCTCGATAACCTCGTCGCGGTAGCCCAGGCCAGTGGTCTCGGTGTCGAGCACGACGAAGTCCGAGACGAGGAGATCGCGGATCCAAGCGCGCGCGGCATCGACGTCGGGCGGGACCGTGGTGGGCCCGCCGGGCCGGTGCTGACGGATGCCCGGTGGCGCCGGCAGCGCAACGCTCGCGCGGCGGCTGGCGCGACCACCGGTGGAACCGGCAGCGCCGATGGGTGCGCTGCCGGCGCTCGGATCGACCAGGCTGCGCCCTGCCGGCCTCGCGCCGGCGCGCTCGCGCGGCACCGCGTCCGCGGTCCGGTAGAGCGCCACGGTGCGCTCGTCCACACGCAGGTAGGCGACGGGTTCGCCGCGAGGTTCGAGCCCGGCGAAGCGGAGGTCGTTGGCCGGCCGCAGGTCCGTCGGCACGGCGTCCCATCCGTCGAAGATCGGCGGCTCGGCCATGCCGCGATCATACGGAGACTGCGCCCGTCGGCGCGTGCTGCGGCTAGTGACGGGTGGTCGGGTCGAGCCGGTCGCGCAGCCCGTCGCCGAGCACGCTCCAACCCAGCACCGTGAGCACGATCGCCACGCCCGGCACCAGTGCGGGGTAGGGCGAGAGCGCCATGAACCCCTGGGCCTCGCGCAGCATGTTGCCCCACGA
>PWQI01000228.1 GCA_003556805.1 Trueperaceae bacterium
ACTTCGACGTCACCCACCTCACATGGCTCCAGCGCCAGCTCGGCAACGACCTGCTCGACGCCGTCGTCGTCACGACGGGAAACCACGCCTACCGGCGACCCGACGGCATCGGTGTCGTACCCGCGGTCCTGCTCGGACCCTGACAGCTGGGCATGAATGGTCCTCGCGTCGCTGCAGAACCTGATGCCCCGATCGCTCCACGTCGGCGGCCGCAGCGCACTCGAACTGCGCGGGTACGGACCCTACCTCGTTCCTGGAGCACCCTCGTCGGTACGCTCCCCTCTTCCCCATCGATGGTTCGGACGCGACCGACGACGCGATCGGCGATGGGCTGAGGACCCTGCGCCCCGACCTCCTGCAGCAGCTCCTAGGGACCGTGAAGAGCGTCAAGGTCCGGCGGCACGAGAGGGCGTTGCGAACCGCCGTCCACACTCGCCACGCACCCGCGTCCTAGCTCGCGTCGACCGTCACGGCATCGGCCCTCGACCCGAGGCCGTCCGACGAGGGAACGACCTGCGTGCCAGCCGGGTGCGCCACCTGGATCAGCTGGTCCCCCACCTTGAACGCCATGAGCAACTCTGCGCCGACGGCGTGCAGGTGGGCCACCAGCGAGTCGAGCCTGCGGTCGTAGTGAACGCTCTCGAGGCGCGACACACGACCCTGGCTGATGCCCATGCGCTCTGCCAGCTCGACCTGGGTGAGCCCCCCTAGCTGCCGCGCCTGCTGCATCCCGTCCGTCACGCGAACGCGCAGTCGCTCCTGGGCGAGCAGCAGAGCGACCTCGGGGTCGTCGCCGACGAGTCGCTCGAGATGGTCGACGGCGTCGCCACGGCGTACGGCACGGGACTCGAGATCGCGCTCGTGGTGGTTCATCGCTGGGCCTCCAACGGGGGACGGGAAAGGGGACTCAGAAGGCGACGTCGACCCAAGCTACGGGACCTGCGACGACGCGGTCACGACGGGATCGCGCGAGCGGGAGCTCTCGGCGGTACGCGCGGGGTCGAAGCTCCTTGAACGCGTGCAGCAGGACGATGCACCGGCGGCCGGATACGGCGCACGCGAGCACGCGCGGGTTGTTGGTCGTACCGTGCAAGCGGATCGAGTACACGTTCGTCTCGCCCCTCAACGGCTCCAGAACGGACGAGCTGCGGGCGATCAGCCCAAGACCCTGCTCCCGGACCAACTCCAAACGCGCGTAGAACTTGACACGCTCCACCTTCGTGATCCCGATGACGCTGGGCAGCTCGAAGAAGTCCGCCACGGGCAATCGACCGCGCTCGTCACGGAAGTACCGGACCGCCCACGGGATCACACCTCCCTCCGCTCGACAGCATAGTATGTCGTTTTCGACATATCAAGAGGCTCAGGCGGCGGGTCCGTGCCGCCGTGCCCGATCGAAGATCCGAGACACCGGCCATGTCGACGCATGTGCGCAGCGTGCCCGGTTCGGCGCGGGGCCAGACCGGTCAATCGCATCACGGCCTACCGGCACTGGGCACATGCCGCTACACGACGTTGGTGCATGGGGCCGGGTACCGTGCCCCACCTGCGGCATCAGCGCCATCGGGAGGAGCCCGACGACGTCAACTTCTGGCGCCCGAGCGGGCAGTCCTTCCGCGCGTTGCACCCACGCCCGTGTGGCGCTGGCAATCGGTTGCTTCGAGGGCATGGAGGGCTCCGCGTCCTCCTCGACGACGGCACCCAGCCCGCGACCTCCGCCAACACCACGACCATCGAGGCGCACCGAAACTGGCAACCGCGTGGATCATGGCCAGCAGCAGTGAGGCCGACGAACGTTGGCTCCCAAGCCGAGGGTCAAGACTCGACCCGCACGGGAACCAAGGCATGCCCGCGCCGCACGGCGCGCACCCAGTCGTCGAGCGTCGCCGCCGTCCGCGCCAACCCATCGAGCGGCAGCGGCGCTCGGCCGCACGAGGCGACGGTCGTCGCGTCGGGCCGTTCGAGGCACCACGCGATCATGCGCTCCGCCGCGGCGAACACGTGCCACAAGTCGATGTCGCCGTCCTGGCCGCTGCGACGCGCGGCGTCGAGGAAGTGGACGAGACGGACGATCGACTCGTCCGGTCGCACGCCGCGCCGACCGAACACGATCATGACCACCATGCTGACCTCGGCCTCCATCACCGTCATATCGAGGCGCTGGCGGCCAGGCGGGGCGACGGATGGACGGGTCGGCGTCGAGCGCGAGCCGGTGTGTCCGAGCAACACGTGGGCCAGCTCGTGCACCAGGACCTCGGCGTGCGGAACGGAGCTCGCGGCGGTGTCGACGGCGACCACGTGGCGACCGATCGGCACACGCTGGTACCCCTCCATGAGCGAGCCGCGCAGCGGCGGCCGCTCGCTGCGGACCCCGCCGCGCCGCGCGGCCTGCGTCGCGAACCCCAGCACGCCAGGGAACAGCGGCGTGCGCCAGGCCACCGCGATGTCGGCGGCGTCCGCGCGCGCGAGCAGGTTGTGGACGTCCGACTCGGGCAGGCGCCACGCGAACGGTGCCGGCTCCCCCACGGGCGCCTCCGCCGTTCCCGTCGACGACCACGCCCACGGCGCGGCTGCCGTGGCGACGCCGGCGTCGTGCATCCACCCATCGAGCGAGTCCACGATCTGCTCGCGACCGCCGGCAGCACCCGCGCCGAGGAGCCCAGCGGCGCGCGCCACGTGCTCGATCCACGGACCCGTGCGCCGCGCGCGGGCACACGCCCACAGGTGCGAGGCGATGGTCAGCGTCGGTACGCCCGGCGGCACCTGACGTGACGGGGCCAGTGGGCTCGTGTGGCCCCGAGACGAGCCACGGACGAGCTGTCGCAAGCTGACGGGCGCGGAACGTGCCGGCCACGACAGCGCCTCGGACTCGTGATGGTGGACGTGCTCTGCGTGCATGCCGACCGCCCAACGGACCCGGAGGACGGCGAGTCCGGCGATCAGGGACCACGGCGGCGCGCCGCCGACGTTCGGAAACGCGCACCGGTGGATCCACATGGGTCGACACCAGGGCAGTACGGGCACGACGAGGCTCCACGCCCCGATGGCCGGTCCCGCCGCGCCGACGTCGAGCTCCACCGCGTTCATCCGCTCGGTCCAGCCTTCGGCCTCCTCGGCGCCCACGTGCTCGGGCACCGGGAGGCGCGTCTCGACCAGGGCGCCCGGACCGTCGAGGGTCCTGTAGGGCGCGTGCACGTCGATGCGCACGTCGCTCTCGAGCTCCGCTCGGAGCACCGACTGGGCCTCCAGCTCGGCGGCCGGCCCCGGTTCGAGCGTCGACCACGGTAGCCGCACGCGCACGACGCCCCGCTGGAGGGCGTGCGTGGCGGTCACGCCGAGGTCGCCGAAGACCTCCACCGCGGTGTCGAACTGCGCCGCATCGTGAGCCGAGCGGGGCCCGCGGACCGGCAACGCACCGATCGACGCAAAGTCGAGGTCCGCACCCAGCGCCACCACGCGCTGCCACCGCGCGACGGGACCCAGCAGCGTCACCACGCGCAGGTCGTGCGTGGCGAACGCCGTCACATGCGCGCGCAGCAGCAGCCGATCACCTTCGAGCTGCGCTATGCCGGCGTGGACGCGCGCATGGTAGCCACGTGCGAGCTCGCCACCCAGGGCGAGGCGATGCATCTCCCCCATCTCGACGCTCGTCTCCACGGACCAGCGCCACGGCGCGTCCGACGTGCGCGTCGCGACACCGAGCGGCCGTCCGATGTCCAGCGATCGCGGCACGGGGCGGTAGCGGAAGCGCTGCTGGACCTCACCGATCCGTACGTCGAAACCCTCCGGAACGCGGCTCACGCCCGGGTCGTCACGATGGACGCCGGAGGCCGTCATGACGCGCTGGAGCGCCACCTGGGCCGGGTGGTCGGGGGGCGTGGGCGTGGGATCGGTCATGGGATGGCTACCGGGGGGCGAGTGGATGGATGCTCAGGAACTAAGCCTCGTGGCCGAGCCCCGTATGTCGATCGGCTGGTGCCACGTTACCTCCATGCGGCGCTTCACGACGCTGCTCGCCTCCACCAAGAACGTTGAACAACGCTCAGAGCACGATGGTCTCGCAGGTCAGCCGCTGACGCGATGCCCCTTCAAGCGATCGCCCGCAGCCCCCCCTTGGCCACCAACGTGAGGAGCTTCAAGGACGGCCCCCGGGGCCGCTTCTCCCCACGCTCCCACTGGCTCACCGTGCTCGGCGTCACGTTGAGGTACCTGGCGAAGACGGCCTGACTGGCCTGCTCGCGCAGCCTGAGCTCACAGATCTGCTGCGGCGTGAACTCCTCGATGGGGGTCAGGCACAGGTCATCGAACGTGCGCATCGTCTGCTTGTCCAGCAGGCCCGCCGCGCGCAGCTCCGAGGCCGTCTCGTGCACGGCGGCGAGCGCATCACTCCCGTATCGCTTCGCCCGTTTCGTCATCGCATCGCACCTCCGCCGGACTTGCCCTGCCCGGGCCGAGCGAGCCGCTGCTCGACGACGCCCCCGCCCAGCTCGGCATCCACCAGCCCACGTTCCATCTCCTCGGGGATCGGCCGTGTCCGGCAGCCCCTCACGCTTGGC
>PWQI01000190.1 GCA_003556805.1 Trueperaceae bacterium
CGCCGGTCAGCTCCCTGCGCCTACGATCGCCACCGCCTCGATCTCCACCAGCACGTCGATGGCCAGCTCGGCGCCGATGGTGCTGCGGGTCGGCTTGGGATCGGCGAAGAAGGCGGCGTAGACGCTGTTCATGGCCGCGAAATCGCGCTTGACGTTGGTCAGGATCACGAGCGTCTTGACCACGTCGGCCTTGCTGGCGCCAGCGGCGGCCAGCTGCTCTTCCAGGTTGGCGAGCACCTGGGCGGTCTGGCCCGCGACGTCCTCGCCGACCACGCGACCGTGCGCGTCCACCGGGACCTGACCCGACACGTAGACGGTGTCGCCGACGCGGAGAGCGGGCGTGAGCGGGGCGGCGGACGTGCCGAAGGCTTGCTTGCGCATGGTGGATCCTCTCGAGGGGGTGGCGTGTCGCCCACGAAGGCGCTCGGTGGCGCGGCGACCGCTACGCCTGGTTGTGGATCACATCCTACGGGGCCGGCCGCGCGTGGGGTGAGACGTGGAAGTGACCTCGTCACCGCGCGGGGCGTGTTCCACGCGCTCCACGAGTTCGGCTCTCGCCTCGGTGACGTTCGCGATCCCCCTGTGATCGTGCTGGTTGCTGGCTCGGCCTGGCAGGCATCAGATCGCGTGGAGGTGCCAGCCTCGGAAGGTGTCGATGTCGACAGCGGCACCATCGGCCTCGAGAGCGACCTCGAGCGCATCGAGTCGCGTCGGGTAGAGGCGCGCCGTGACACAGGTCCGGTCGTCGGCGAAGACTTCGAGGACGGACCGGTCGAGGAACACGCGAAGGCAGACGGAACCATCGCTGGCGTGCCGAGCGCGCACGAGCTCGGGCGTCGTGTCGCTTGCGAGGCTGGCTGCGGTCGTGTCGACGTGCAGTTCCTGCGTCGTGCCGTCGTATCGCACCACGGTCCGCTCCTGGTCATCGGGGCTCTGGCGCACCACGAGGCTCAGCTTGGCGCCAGCGGGAACGCGAGCGTGCAGCTCGATCTCGAGCGCGTCGCCATGGAGCTCGGGGGCGCCACGGCGAGCGCCGGCGTCGAGTCGGAAGGGGGCGAGCGCGTACTCCTGGCCACGCAGTGACGCGTACTCCGCCGCGGGCGTCATCCGGAGCGTGCCGTCGGGCGCCAGGCTCAGTTCGCGTGCCAAGGAGAGCACCCCCGCCCACGATGCGTTCGGCCGGTTCCCATCGTACGCCCGGCCTTCCTTGATCCAGCCGAACAGCAGGCGTCGTCGTGCTGGGTCCAGGACGCTCAGGCCTGCGTAGAAGAACGAGCCGTGGTCGGTGTTGCCGGTCCATTCAGGCGTGAAGGTGCGGCCGTCGAAGCGGCCCGACTGGACGTACGTGTGCTTGTACTCCAACTGCTCGGAGACGAGCAGGACGTCGCGGTCGCCCAGGCGGAAGAGGTTCGGACACTCCCAGACTCTCGTGTTGCTCGCGAAGCGACCACGATGTGCCACCCCAACGTACTCCCAGCTGCGGAGATCGTTCGACCGGTAGAGGAGCAGCACACCTTCGGGGTCCTCCACGCCGTCCCTGGTGCCGTTGCGCACGCCGCTGCCGAGGAGCATCGACCAACGCGCGCCGTCACGCCATACCCATGGGTCGCGGATCTCGGGTGGCTCACCGACGATGTCCAGGCCAGGTGGCGTCTGGTCGAGAACGGGCTCGGGTTCCTTCGTCCAGGTCACGAGTCCGTCGCGGCTCGTGGCCAGGCATTGGACCTGGCGGGGAGCCAGGCCGGTGTAGACCAGTGTCGGCACGCCGTCATGGACGACGGCACAACCTGACCAGCAGCCCTCGGTGTCGTACCCGCCCGGTGTGGGGGTCAACGCGATCGGCTGGTGTTGCCAGTGGACGAGGTCGTCGCTCACGGCGTGCCCCCAGTGGATCCGGTCGTGGAACGGGCCGTTCGGGTTGTGTTGGTAGAAGAGGTGGAGCCGACCGTCGACGAACACGAGGCCGTTCGGGTCGTTCATCCAGCCCGACGGTGGCAGGAAATGGAAGCGGGGGCGGTGAGGGTCGGCCGGCGCGGCGCCGTCGGAGGAGGCAGGAGCGCTGTCCGTCACGGTGATCGATCCTAGCCCTTCACGCCTGAACTCATGACCGAGGCGACGAACCAGCGTTGGAAGATGAGGTAGACGACGAGCACGGGCAGCGTCATCAGTACTGCGAACGCCATGACGTTGCCCCAGAACGCTTGCTGGCTGGTGAAGTAGGTTGCCATCGCGACGCTCAGCGGGCGGTACTCCGGGCCCCGCGTCACCATGAGTGGCCACAGGTAGCTGTTCCAGGCGTCGAGGAAGCCGAGGATCGCGAGGGTGGACACGACCGGCATGGAGAGGGGCAGTCCGATGCGGAAGAAGGTCTGCAGGAGCCCTGCGCCGTCGATCTTGGCGGCTTCCATGAGCTCACGCGGCATCCCCGTGAAGAACTGGTAGAAGAGGAAGATCGCGAAGCTGTTGGCGATGAACGGCACGATCTGGACCTGGTACGAGTCGACCCAGCCGACCCTGCTCATCATCAGCAGGAGCGGTAGCACGAGGCTCTCGCCAGGGATCACGTAGACCGCGATCACCACGCCGATGAACAGCTTCCGATAGGTCCCCTGCCCCCAGGCGAGCGCGAACGCCGCGGAGGAATTGACGATGAGGCCGAGACCGACGATGCCGACGACGATGATCACGGTGTTGAGGAGGTAACGCAGGAACGGCTGGTGCGGGTCGGCCAGGACGTGCTGGTAGTTCTCGAGGGAGACGACGTGCGGGATGAAGGCACGTAGCGTGCCGAGCGTGATCTGGATCTGGGCCTCGTCCGGGTTCAGGCTCACGGTGAACATCATCGACAGCGGAACCAGCACGATGACGGCCATGACGATGGCGAGGATGGTCGGTACGTAGCGTGCGGCGCGGCTAGTCATTGGGGATCAGCACCCGTTGGAGCAACGCGAACGTCGTCACGAGGATGAAGAAGATGATGGCGATCGCCGAGGCGTAGCCGATGCGCTGTGCCGAGTAGCCCTCCTGGACCATGTAGCGCACCAGGGTGTTGGTCGAACCGAGCGGGCCTCCACGGGTGAGCAGGTCGACCTGCACGAACAGCTTGAAGGCTTGGATCGTGGTGGTGATGATCACGAAGACGTGCACGTTGCGAAGACCCGTGAGGGTGATGTAGCGGAACTGTGCCCAGGTGTTCGCCCCGTCGATGCGCGCCGCCTCGTAGCGTTCGATGGGGATGTCCTGCAGGCCGGCGAGGTAGATCAGCATCTGGAACGGGAACGTCGCCCAGGCTGACAGGAGCACGATCGACGGCATCGCCCAGCGCGCATCGCCGAGCCAGTTGACGTAGTCGCCGCGATAGCCGAAGAGGCGGATCAGGTTGTTCAGCAGCCCGTCCGGAATCTGGAACATGGCGGCCCAGATCACGATGATGACCGTTATCGGGGTCACGAGCGGCAGCAAGGCCACGCTCCTGAAGAAGGAGCGGAAGCGGAGGCGGCCGTTGAGGAGCATCGCCGCACCGAGTGACATCGAGAGCTGCAGGGGCACGACCAACAGGGCGAAGTAGAAGGTGTTGCGGAACGCTTGCCAGAAGTCCGGGTCGCCGAGCACCCGGGTGTAGTTCTCGAAGCCCACGAAGCGCGTCGGTATGGGGCGTGGAACGAGTCGCTCGTTCGTGAACGAGAGGTAACCCGCCATGAAGAACGGGAGGATCAAGAAGACGATGAGCAAGATCGCGGCAGGCGCGATCAAGGCCGTCTCGTGGAGGAGCGCCGAGAGTCGTCCCGAACGCGAGACCGGGGGGCCTGGAGCGGTTGGGACGACCTTCGGGGGAGGTCGTTGGATCATGCCGGGCACCTCTTCCAGCTTGCGCCGGAGTATCGGTCGGAAGACGACCAGCAACCTGGACGTCGGAAGGGGGAGCCGAGCGCAGCTGCGGCTCCGCTCCCCCGAGCCTGGCTCAACGGGTCGAATCGAAGGGCGGGTAGCCGTCGTTGTCGGCGATGTCCTCGTCGATGACGCGGGCGGCGCGGGCGAGCTCGGCGGCGACGTCGGCGCCTTCGAGGATGCTGTTCACGGCGCGACCGAAGGCCGAGGAGATGACCGGATAGGCCGGGTGCACCGGGCGTACGACGGCGATGGTCGCGGATTGCTCCGCCATCAGGGCGCCTTGGCCGCCGGGACCGTAGAGCGCGCTCAGTTCGATGGCCGAGTGGCGGGCGGGTACGTAGCCCGTGATGTCGGCGTACAAGGCGACCTGTTCGGTGGACATGGCGAACTCGATGAAGGCGCCCGCGGCTTCCTTGTGGTCCGCGACGGCCGGGATCGCGTAGCTCCAGCCACCGTTCGGGGAGGCTTGCTCGTCGCCGCAGAACTTGGGGGCCGGGATGAGCACGAGATCGTCGCCGAGGCCTTCTTGGTGGACGCGCCACATCCAGTTGCCGACCCAGGCCAGGGCGGCCGTCTTGTCGCCGAAGAAGCGGTTGTCGCCCCCAGCAGCCGGCACGATCCAGCCCTCGGTTGCCCAGGTCTGCAGGCGTTCGA
>PWQI01000090.1 GCA_003556805.1 Trueperaceae bacterium
TCGTCTGGGCGGGGCAGCGGCCGCCGACGGTCGACGCCAACGCCAGGCCGCGCGAGCCCGGCACCTTGTCGATGTAGACGATGTCGAGCCCGTCGAGCACCGCCAAGTGCACGGTCTCCGACGTGCGCTGCGCCAGCCGCTCCATGTGGGGTCGCGCCACACGCTGCAGCTGCAGTTGGCTCTGTGCGGCGAAGCCGAGCTCGATGAGCTTGGGGCCGAGGCGATAGCCCTCGGCCGCGTCGTGACGGAGGTAGCGCCGTTCGACCAGTGTGCTGAGGAGCCGGTGCGCCGTGCTGCGCGGCAGCCGTGTGGCGGCGGCGAGCCCCTGGAGGTCGCGAACGCCGGCCCCGGCAGCCTCGAGGAGCGCGAGGCTCTTGTGGAGCGAGCGACTGCCGTCCGCGCGCGTCACGCGTCGACCTCCGGCACCTCCGATGCCACGGGCGCGCCGACGCCGAGGCGGCGGCCGAGGTCGGACAACACCACTACCAACGGTTCGGACAGGGCGATCCCAGCGCTCGAGGCGCGGCGAGCATGCGTGGCCTCGAGCTCGCCGGGGACCAGCACACGCTCGAACCCAGGCGCCGGAGGCGTCGAGCGCAGCGACGCCACGATGGAGGCAGCGGCCTCCGCGAACGGAGCGCGGCCCACCCCCGCATCCGGATCGATCACGAGGAACATGTGCCCGACGTCCTGGGGCGCGTCCCAATCGTCGTACATGCGTCCGACACCGTGCATGGTGCCGGCGCCTGCGAGGGCCCCCGCCAGAAGCTCGATCATCAGCGCGAGGCCGTACCCCTTCGCTCCGCCCAACGGGACGACCGCATGCGCGGCGTGCGGGTCGGTGGTCGGACGACCGTGTCCATCGACCGCCCAGCCCTCGCCCAACGTCTCGCCGGTCTCGCGAGCGCGCAGCACCTTCCCCATCGCGACCTGGCTCGTCGCCATGTCGAACACGAGCGGCGCTTCACCCTCGCCGACGGGCGCTGCGAACGCCAGCGGGTTGGTGCCGAGCGCGGAGCGCGCCCCGCCGTAGGGGACCACGTCGGGTTCGACGTTCGAGACGGTCAACGCGACCAGACCGCGCCGCGCGGCCGCCATGACGTAGTAGGCGGCCGCGCCGTAGTGGCTGCTGCGGCGCACCAAGGCGAGCCCGACGCCGTGCACCTCGGCGAGCGCGATCGCCTCCTCGAGCGCGTGCAGCGCAGCCACCTGTCCCGGCGCATGACGGGCGTCGACCCATGCGACCGCACCGTGGCTGCGCTCGGTGACGGGGCGTGGATCGGCGTCGAGCAGGCCGCGCTCGAGCCGCTGCACGTAGATCGGTAGACGCGTGACGCCGTGGCTCGCGACGCCACGAAGGTCGGCATCGACCAGCGTGTCCGCCACCACGTCCGCCGCGTCGGCGCGCAGACCGGCGGCGCGCAGCACGTCGGCGCTCCACGACCGGAGCGCGTCCGCCGCGTAGCGATGGGCGCTCACGAGGGCCTCCCACCGAAGCCCGCGCGCACGTACCTGTGCACCAGCAGCGTGACCAAAACGACCGGGGCGAGCACGACCACGCTCGAGGCCGAGAGCAGCCCCCAACGCACCGGGTCCTCCATGCCGCCGAGGAAGCGCGTGAGCACGACGGGGAGCGTCTGGGCCGCCCGACCCGAGAGCACCAGGGCGAGAAGATACTCGTTCCACGTGAAGATGAACGACAGGATCGTCACGCACGCCACGCCGGCCAACGCGGACGGCAGCACGATGTACGCGAAGCTCTGGACGCGATTCGCGCCATCGACCGCGGCGGCGTCGTCGATGTCGGTCGGCACGTCGTCGAAGAAGGACTTCATCAGCCACACCACCAAAGGGAGGTTGACGAGGATGTAGACCACCGTGAGGCCGACGTGCGTCCCGACGAGCCCCAGCCGCACCATGATGACGAACAGCGGCACGGCGAAGACGATGTACGGGACGAATCGAACGGCCAGCACGAACAGGAGCAGGCCGCGCGCGCCCCTGACACGCAAGCGCGAGAAGCCGTACGCGGCGGGCACACCGAGCGCGACCGACAACGCGACGGCCGCCACCGTGATGACGACGCTGTTCCTGAAGAACGCGAAGAAGCCGGCGTCGAGGACTCGGTTGTAGTTGTCCAGTGTCGGCGTGAAGAGCAGCCGTGGCGGCATCTGCGAGACGTCGGCCGGGCCCTTGAACGAGGCGAGGACCACCCACGCCAGCGGCAGGACGGCGATCACCACCGCCAGGGCGATGACCACCAGGCGCAGCGCCTCGAGCGCGCGGCGTCGTCCGAGCGGGCTCATGAGGTCCCCGTCCGCTGGTAGATGCCACGCAGGCCGACCAGCATGATCGCGAAGCACAGCAGGCCGACAGCCACCATCAACACGACACCACCGGCGTTGCCGTAGCCGAGGTGGAAGTTGCGCAGGGCGGCGTTGTAGACCCACAGGGTCAGCACCTCGGTGTCGCGCGCGGGCCCGCCGCCGGTCATCACGTGGATGATCTCGAACATCCGGGCGTCGATCGTGATGCGGAAGATGACGGTGAACACGATGGTCGCCCGCAGCATGGGCAAGATGACGTGGTGGACGCGCTGCCAGTAGTTCGCGCCGTCGATGTGGGCGGCGTCGAGCACCTCTTGCGGGAACCCGTCGAGGGCCGCGTCCATGACCAGATACACGAACGGCGTCATGAACCAGATGTTCACGACGAGGATGGTGAAGAGCGCCGAAGGGGAACGGGCGACCCAGGCGGGTCCGTCGACGCCGACGAGGCTCAGGAGCCAGTTGACGAGCCCGACGTCCGCCTCGAAGAAGAAGGTCTTCCAGACGAGGGTCGAGACCACCGGCGTCATGATCATCGGGATCGTCAACAGGGCCCGTACGACGCTCTTGCCGGGAAACGGTGCCTTGGTGAGCAGCGCCAGCATCGTGCCGAGCACCATCGTCGCCATCACGCTGACGCTGGTGTAGATGAACGTGATCCAGGCGGCGTTGAGGAACCGCGAATCGCCGAAGAGGCGGCGGTAGTTGTCGAACCAGACGAACGTCCGCAAGTGTGGCCGATGGAAGTGCCAGTCGAAGAGGCTGCTCACGATCGCCCACACGGTCGGGAGGACGGCCACCAAGGCCAGCGCCACGAGCGCGGGCCCGATGAACGTCGCGGCGGCACGCCAGTCGCTGGCGCTTCGCGTGCCGTGCGTCACGCGTGCCGCTCGGTCGCGTTGCTCTGAACGATCGCGCGAAGCCACCTGGACACCTCGGCCAGCGTCGCCGGCCGCGCGTCGCCGTGGGTCGAGGTCGGTGCCTGCCCACGGCGACGGGGCGGCGGCAGATCAACGGGTCAGCGAATCGCCTGCAGCAGGTCGTCGACCCGCTGGTGCGCCTGCGCTGCGGCCTCTTCGGGTGTGAGACGACCGAGCGCCACGTTGTGCCACGTCTCGGCCATCACCTCGAAGATCTCGTTCGAGTTCGGTACCGTCGGACGCTGCTTGGTGGTGTTCGCCAGCAGGTGGTTCGCGACCGGGAAGAAGTCCGCGGCCCAGGGCCACGTCTCCACGACCTCTGGCGCGTCGTAGACGACGCTGAGCGTCGCAGCGCCGCCGGTCAGGTACCACTCGAGCGCGCGCTCCTCGTTCGCGAAGAGCCACGTCAGGAACTCGAAGGCCGCCTCTGGGTTGGCTGAGTCGGCCGTGATCGCGAGCCCGCCGCCTCCGAGGACGGTGAAGCCATGGTCGAGGCCGCTGCCCGGTGCGTAGGGGGGCGGCGCGTAGCCGATGTCGCCTGCCACGGCCGGGCATGACTCCGGGTCGTTGGCGTCGAGACCGATGTGGAACCACCCGGCGGTCATCGCCAAGCGGCCGTCACAGAGCATCGGGATGTGATCGCCGTAGTCCCACGCCAGCGTGCCATCAGGCTGGAACGCCTGCAACTGCGCCGCGAAGTCGAACGCCTCCACCACGCGTGGGTCGTCGAGCGTTGCGTGCAGGTCGGCGTCGTAGTACTCGCCGCCGAAGGTCCAGATCCACGGCAGGATGTGCAGGTTCCCGTACGCGGTGCCGCCCTGTGGATAGGCGAAGCCGTACATGTCGTCGCGGGTGAAGAACTCGGCCACGTCGAGGAACTCGTCGGTGGTCATCGGGTCGTCCACGGTCGGGATCGGCAACTCGTAGCCGTAACGATCGAGGAAGGCGGCTCGCTCGTCGGGGTCTTCGAACAGGTCGAGACGGTACAGGAAGACGCTGGTGTCGGCGAGGTACGGGAAGGCCCAGATCGCGTCATCTGGACCGTAGCGGTTGATGTCGATCGCTGCGGCCAGGAACTGATCCGTGTCGAGGCCGGACTCCTCGAAGAGGTCGTCGAGCTGACGCACGTACCCGGCGTCGATCAGCGTCGCCATGAAGCCAGGCGACAGGTAGACGATGTCGTAGTACCCGGTCCGGGCAGCGAACTCGAGCATCATCTTGTCGAAGAGCGCGTCGAACGACAACTGCTCGACGTCGACGACGATGCCGGTCTCGGCCTGGAACTCGTCCA
>PWQI01000016.1 GCA_003556805.1 Trueperaceae bacterium
GAGCGGCGCGCGCGGGAGACCTTGGGCGAAGCCATGAGGCTGGCCCGGCGCGATGGCAACGGCAAGCTGGCGGGGGTGGTGCACAGCCACCTCGGCCGCCTGGAGCGGCGCATCGGCGCGCTCCGAGCGGCGCGCGAGCACCTCGACGCCGCCGTCGTCGAGCTTCGCGCATCACGCCACGCGGGACTTACCGGGAGCGGCTTGCTCTACCGCGCGCTCCTCGCCCTCGAGGAGGAGGATGCCGAGGCCGCTCGTGTCCTCCTCGCCGAGGCGCTCACGCTCTGGTGGGAGGCGGGCATGCTCGGCCGGATCGGAGACGTGTTCCGTGCCGCCGCCGCCTTGCATGCCGACCTTGGCGACGCCGCCGCATGTGGGCGCTTCGCGGCCTTCGCCGAAGCGACCGCGCCGTCGACAGTCCGCATGCTTCACCCAACCGAGCTGGACGCGCTCGATGCCGCCATCGCACGCTGTCGCGCTCGCGACGAGCGTGGCTTCGCCGCCGGCGCGGCCGAAGCCGCCGGAGCGACTCGCGAGCAGATGGTGGCACGGACGCGCGAGGGGCTGGAAGACGGCACCGGTTCCGCGTTCGGCGGCTGACCAGGGAGCAGCCGGCACGGCTAGAGGTGCGGATGCCATCCGTTCACACGGGCGGCTGCACCTGACGCTCCCCATCGCGTCCCTCGGCGCCCTACCGGTCAGCTGCGATCCACACGACGCTTCGATCGCTACTGACTTCGAGGTAGATCAGGGAGTACCGCAGCGACCCAAGCACCCAGAGTCCCACCGTGTGGACCGTCGCAGCGTCCAACAGGGTGCGTTGCCACGGCATGGGAGTGGCTGGCTGGCGCGTGTACCTCGACATGCGCCAGCGCACCGTGATCGACGCCGACGATCCGGCAGCCACCGATCAGGACGAGGAGGTCACGAGCATGGCAGCATAGTGCCTACAGACCGCTGGAGGAACGAAAGTACAGAGGGCCCAGGACTTGACTGCTGAGGGCGACTCCCCGACGCCGGCTACGACGACCAGCTTCTCTTCGAGCAGGAGGGTCAGGCAGTGCGCATGCGCTTCGAGAAGGACGCCCACCGCATCAACCGCCGCTGCGGCATGCGAGGTCAGAGCATCATCATCACCGACGATCACGACTGGGGCACAGCTGAGATCGTCCAGGCACCCCTGCTGATCGGCGAGCAACCCATCCACACCCGAAGCGACGCCCTCACCGCCTTCGCGCACCGCATCACCCCACATGGGGTCGTACAACGCACGCCCTCCGTAACACGATCGCCCCTGACGCAAGAACGCGAAAAGGTGACGGATCGACCCTGAGACTCCCGGCTGGGATCGTTCGCGCAAGCCGTGGAGAACCGCTAACGTGAGCCGTGGCGAAGTGGATCGGTATGACCTGGCGTCGTGTGTTGGCGAACCGGATCAGCGTGCTGGCACCTGAGAGACGTCGGTACCCGAGCACGGGCCCGCCGCCCCGCTCACCGGGTCGCCCGCGCCATGGGGCAGTGACATGAACGAACCCCACGTTCTCGAGCTCCTGCGGGCCCATCGGCTCTTGGTCGATATACCGGACGAAGAGGTTGCTTGGCTGGCCTCCCATGGCGAACTGCGCCGGCACGCGATCGGTGATGTGATCGCACCGGCGCTCGCTCCCGTCGAGGCGCTCTTCATCATCTTGTCCGGCCGCGTCGCCATGTACGACGACCGCGGCAGCGCCCGGCGCAAGCTCATGGAATGGGGCCAAGGGGATGTGACCGGGCTTCTTCCGTACTCGCGGCTGCAGGCGCCTCCCGGTTTCCACCTCGTCGAGGAGCCGGCGGACATCCTCACCATCCCTGGCCGTCACCTCGAAGCGCTGAGCCGCGAGTGTCACGCGGTCACGACGCAGCTTGTGCGGGTGATGCTGGACCGCGCCCGCCACTTCCAGAGGGAGGACTTGCACCAGGCGCGACTTGCATCCCTGGGTCGCCTGGCCGCCGGTTTGGCACACGAGTTGGACAACCCTGCGTCCGCTGTCGTGCGCGGCGCAAGGCTGCTCGTTCCGCTGCTACGCGAGGCCGATTCCGCGGCGCGCGCGATCGGCGAGGCTGGCATGTCGGCGGATCGACTGGAGGCCATCGAGAAGCTTCGGTTGGATTGCCTCGCGACGCCGCTGCAGCAGGTACGCTCGCCACTGGAGCAGGCTCGGCATGAGGAGGAAGTCGCCGACTGGCTCGACGGCCACGGCGTCGATCTGGAGAACATCGAGAGCCTGGCCGAGACACCGCTCACCCTCGCCATGTTGGACGAGCTCGCTGGAACGGTGGAGCCGCCGCTCCTGGAAGCGGTGCTCCGATGGGTGGCCGCCGGGTGCGCGGTGCACGGCCTCGGCGTGGAGCTAGGCGATGCCGCGACCCGAATCTCAGACCTCGTCAAGGCGGTCAAGGGGTTCACGCAGATGGATGCCGCCGCTACGCCGCAGGCGGTCGATGTCGGGCTCGGGTTGAGCCAGACGCTGGCGGTGCTGCGGGCCAAGGCCCGGGCGAAATCGGTGCGCATCACCGTCACGGTCGAGTCGGGCCTCCCGCCGGTGAGGGCCGTGGCGGGCGAGCTCAATCAGGTCTGGGCGAACCTCATCGAGAACGCGGTCGATGCCGTCGAGGCCAGCGGGTCGGTCGAGGTGTCCGCCCACGCGGCCGGCGACGTCGTCGTCGTCCAGATCGCCGACGATGGTCCCGGCGTGCCCGCCGACATCCAGGAGACGATCTTCGAACCGTTCTTCACCACGAAGCCCGTGGGCGAGGGTACCGGCCTCGGGCTCGACATCGTGCGTCGGATCGTGGATCGCCACGGCGGGTCCATCGAACTGTCGTCGCGCCCGGGGCACACCGAGTTCCGCGTCAGCGTGCCGGTCCACGCGCACGACGCCAAGGTGGCAACAACGTGAAACACCCGTTGATCCTCGCCGTCGACGACGATCGCCAGGTCCTCTCGGCGCTGAAGCGCGACCTCCGCTCGCGCTACCGACATCGATACGGCGTCCTGAGCACCAGCAGCGGTGAGGAGGCGCTCTCGACCATCCACGAGCTGAAGGCGCAAGGCGAGGACCTCGCGCTGGTGATCAGCGACCAGCTCATGCCCGGCATGCTCGGTGTCGAGCTCCTTGCGCAGTGCCGCCAGAGGTATCCCGTGGCGCGGCGGGTCCTGTTGACGGCGTACTCGGACATCGACGCGGTCGTCCGCGGCATCAACGAGGCGCACATCGATCACTACTTCTCGAAGCCGTGGGACCCGCCCGAGGACCACCTGTATCCGGTCCTGGACGACCTGCTCGAGTCGTGGGAAGTCGAGCGGAAGCCGGAGACGTCCGGCCTGCGGCTCGTCGGGTTCCAGTGGTCGCCTCGCTCCCACGCGGTCAAGGACTTCCTGGCGAGCAACCTGATCCCGTACCGCTGGCTGGATGTCGAACTCAACCCAGGCGCGCGAACGCTCCTGGAATCGGTCGAGGCGACGACGGATGAGCTTCCCGCGCTCTTCCTCGAAGACGGCGCCGTGCTCCGCAACCCGAGCCCGCTGGACATCGCGCGAGGGCTAGGCCTCACGTTGTCGGCCGCGCACGACGTGTACGACCTGCTCGTGGTCGGCGCTGGTCCCGCCGGCCTCGGTGCGGCCGTGTACGGCGCGTCGGAAGGCCTGCGAACGCTGCTGCTGGACCGGCACGGGCCCGGAGGGCAGGCGGGCACGAGTTCGCGTATCGAGAACTACCTCGGCTTTCCAGCCGGGGTGAGCGGCAGCGAGCTCACGCGCCGAGCCATAACCCAGGCCCAGCGGCTCGGCGCCGAGTTCCTCGCGCCGATCGAGGTCGTCGGGTTGAGCGTGGACGCCGGATACAAGCGCGTGGAGCTCGCTGGAGGTCGAACGGTGCTGGCGAAGTCCGTGCTGATCGTGACCGGCATGGCGTACCGCGAGCTCGATGCCCCAGGTGTCGCCGAGCATACCGGTGCTGGCGTCTACTACGGCGCCGCGAGCACCGAGGCTCAGGCGTTCCGCGGCCGGCACGTCTTCGTCGTAGGCGGCGGCAACTCGGCAGGGCAAGCCGCGATGCACCTCTCCCGCTTCGCCGAGGACGTCCACATCGTGGTTCGACGCGACGGCCTGGACACGACGATGTCACGCTACCTCGTCGATCAGATCGAAGCGACACCGAACATCCACGTGCTGGCTCGGTCGGTGCTCCATCGCGTCGAAGGTGAGGGCCGCGTCGAACGGGTCACGCTCGCCGACGTCGAAACCGGTGCCGCGAGCACGGCGCCCGCCGATGCCGTCTTCGTCATGATCGGCGCGCGGCCGCGCACAGACTGGTTGCCCCCGGCGGTGCTTCGCGATCGCCGTGGCTTCGTACTCGCCGGGCGCGAGCTCGTGGCACGTGAGGACTTCCCGCGGATCTGGAGGGAGCAGCGCGACCCGCTGCCGCTGGAGACCAGCGTGCCCGGCATCTTCGCCGCCGGCGACGTCCGCGCCGGAGCGATCAACCGTGTCGCATCCGC
>PWQI01000209.1 GCA_003556805.1 Trueperaceae bacterium
AGAGCGGCCTGCTGACCGGCAAGTACCGGCTCGGCCAGCCGCTGCCCGAGGGCACCCGGATCTCGGGCAGCGAGCGCTTCGCGGAACTCGTGTCGGACGACAGCCTGGCGCGCGTGGAGCGCCTGATCGCGTTCGCCGAAGCGCGCGGACGTGAGCTCATCGACCTGGCCTTCGCCTGGCTGCTTGCGCGCAGCAGCGTCGCCAGCGTCATCGCGGGCGCCACCTCGCCCGAGCAGGTGCGCCGCAACGCCGCCACGGCGGACTGGTCCCTCACCCCGGCGGATCTCGCCCAGATCGAGGGGCTGTTGGCTTGACGTGACACGGGACGTTGCGCGAGCTTCGCGGTTTCGCGCAACGTGCCCACCTCCCACCCTGGTTCCGACCGGGACCCGGTGCTAGCGTCGAGGTGTTCGCACAACACACGGCGTCACCGCCACTCCGCTGTCGGGACGAGAGGGAGGACGAACGATGCAACACCTGAAGTCGATCGCACGACTGCTGCTCGGCGCGCTCGCGGTCACGGGCCTTACGCTCGGCACGACCGCGCTGGCACAGGACTACGACGCCTGGCTGCAACAAGCGCAGCTGGGCCCCTACCAAAGCGCCGACGAGGACTGGGATGCCATCCTGGAGGCCGCGCGCAGCGAGCCGCCGCTGGTGCTCTACACGGAGACGAGCCGCGCCTTCCCGATGGTCGAGGCCTTCGAGGCCGAGACCGGCCTGTCGGTCGAGGGGATCAACCTCCGCGGCACCGAGATCATCGAGCGCATCCGCCGCGAGTTCGACGCCGGCATCTACAACGTCGGCGTGGTGCTCGTCGGCTCTGGCGCGCTCATCCAGGACCAACTGATCTCACGCAACGCACTCACGGCGTACACCCCCAGCGAGCTGATCCCGCTGATGAACGAGAGTGCCATGAGTCCGCTGATGGTGCACCGCTACAGCGTCGGTACCTGGTACTTCAAGAACGACGCGGATCCGAACACGCCGCCGTACGAGAACATCTGGGCCTTCACCACACCCGAGTTCAGCAACCGCG
This sequence comes from Trueperaceae bacterium, assembly GCA_003556805.1. GTDB lineage: Bacteria > Deinococcota > Deinococci > Deinococcales > Trueperaceae > CSSed10-48. The sequence goes on from PWQI01000209.1 coordinate 1,040, forward strand.
TGGCGATCAACAGCCCGCTCGTCTCGGGCACCACCATGGAGTACATGGTCGGCCTGGTTTCCAACGCCGACCAGATGGCCGAGCTCTACGAGGACTACTTCGGCGAGCCGATCCGCTTGGCGGTGACCGAGAACGCCGGCTACGAGTTCATCAAGCGTTTGCTCGAGAACCGCGCTCGCGTCCTGCCAGCGTTCCGGGACGTCTCGGCGGCGGTGTCCGCCGGTCAGGACTACTTCGTCGGCTTCGGCGCGCACTCCGCCTACGCGGCCGTGGTCCGCGGTGAGTTCGACTTCCAACTCGACACCGACATCGCTCCGGCGGTCCTGTCGCCGCGCTATATCGGCATCGGGACGTTCACCGAGAGCCCCAACACCGCCAAGCTGCTGCTGCGCTGGCTGACGTCGCAGGAAGGCGGTTCGGTGTGGTGGGGCGAGGACTTCCCCGGCAACCCGACCGTCATGTCGACGGGCGAGATGGAGACGCTGCGCCTGGACTCGTTCGACAAGCTCTGGGACACGCCGATCGAGCAGCAGCTCCAGCTTCGCGACGACATCGCCGACTTCTTCATCCTGTACCAGTAGGTCCGTGCTGGCGCGTGTCCTGGACGTCGCATCCGCGGCGACCGGGCCACGCGCCCCCCTTCGCGACCGCCGAGAGGATCCTGCGTGAGCCCGCCTGCCGAGCCCGTCCGCGTCAGCCGCGCCAGGGTGACGCGCAACCACTTGATGCGTCTGCTGCGCTCGCCCTATCACGTGCTGGGCGGACTCTTCATCGTCGTGTTCGGGTACCTGATCGTGGTGCCACTGTTCGAGATCGTGGTCGCCAGCCTACAGGTGCAAGACGGCGACACCCGGCGGATCGGTGCGGACGTCGGCACATGGACGGCGTACTACTGGAACCGCATCCTGGCGGGACCCCTGAGCGGTCGGCTCTTCTACGAGCCGCTCGTCAACACCGCCATCATCAGTGCCGGTTTCACGTTGTTGGCTATGACGCTCGGGACGACGCTCGCCTGGTTGGTCCTCAAGACCGACATCGGTATGCGGCGCTTCATCGGCTCCGCCGCGATCATCCCGTACATCTTGCCGTCGTGGACGCTGGCCCTGGCGTGGATCACCTTCTTCGGCAACGACCGCGTCGGCGTCGGCGCGGCCGGCGTGATGCAGTCGGTGCTCGGGATCACGCCACCGGACTGGCTCGGGTACGGGCCACTTCCGATCATCATCGTCCTCGGTATCAACTACTCGGCCTACTCCTTCCTGCTCGCCTCCGCCGCCTTCGCGACGATCGACAGCCGGCTGGAGGAGGCGGCCGTCCTGCACGGCGTGCCGCAGCGACGTATCTTGCGCTCGATCACCCTACCGATCATCCTGCCTGCGCTCGGCTCGGCGTTCATCCTGACGTTCGCCAACGGCATCGGCACCTTCGGCGTCCCGGCCTTCCTCGGCATCCCGGTGCGCTTCAACGTGCTCGCCACGTCGATCTACCAATCGGCCGGCATCGGCCGCTTCGGCGATGCCTTCGCGCTCACCCTCATCCTGGTGGGGATCGCGGGAGCGGTCATCGTCGTCAACAACCTCTTGATGGGTCGCCGCCGCCAGTTCACGACGATGACCGGCAAGGGCAGCACGTACAAGCGCGTCGCGCTGGGCCGCTGGCGCGCACCGATCACGGCGCTCGTCGTGGTCTTCGTCGCCATCGCCGCCTTCGTGCCGGTCACGCTGCTCACCTGGCAGAGCTTCCAGCTCCGTCTCGGTGACTACTCGCTCTCGAACCTGACGTTGGCGTACTGGACCGGCGAGGTCTACGGCATCCGCGGCATCCTCGTCTCCGAGCGGGTCCGCGCGGCCGCCCTCAACACCTTCGTCACCGGACTCACCGTAGGCGTGGTGACCGCCTTCCTCGGCCTGCTGATCGGTTACGTCGTCACGAAGAAGCGCGGCACGCTGTTGGCGCGGGCGGTGGAACAGATCACCTTCATCCCGTTCGTCATCCCGGGCATCGCGCTCGCCGCGATCTACCTCACGATGTTCGCGCAGCCGCGCGGTCCCATCCCATCGCTCTACGGCACGGTGTGGATCCTGATCCTGGCGTTCATCGTGGCCCGCCTGCCGTTCGCGAGCCGCTCCGGCATCGCCGCCATGATGCAGATCGGCGGCTCGCTCGAGGAGGCCGCCGAGATGCACGGCGCCGGCTTCTGGTCGCGCTTCAGACGCGTGTTGTTCCCGCTGGCGAAGCGCGGTTTCCTGACCGGCTTCATCCTGTCGTTCGTGGCGACGGTCAAGGACCTGTCGATCGTCGTGCTGTTGGCGACGCCGCAGACGATGATGCTCTCCGCGCTCACGTTCGGCTACGTCGACCTGGGGCAGCGCCAGTTCGCCGACGCCATCGGCGTGGTGATCGTCACCATCGTGCTCGCGATGACCCTCGCCGCCCAATGGGTGACCAAGACCAACCCTCTGCAGGGTTTCGGAGGAGACACGAAGTGAACCGTGTGGTGCTCGAGAACGTGACGCTCCGTTTCGGCGACAACGTCGCCGTGAACGACCTCTCGCTCGATATCCCGCCCGGTGCGTTCTTCAGCCTGCTGGGCCCGTCGGGCTGCGGCAAGACGACCACGATGCGCTTGATCGCCGGCCTCGAGACGCCGGACGCCGGACGCATCTGGATCGGCGACCAGCTGGTGTTCGACGCCGCCGCCGGCACCGACGTGCCGCCGGCCAACCGCAAGCTCGGGATGGTGTTCCAGAACTACGCGCTCTGGCCACACATGACAGTCCGCGACAACATCTTGTTCGGACTCAAGGTGCGCAAGACGAGCAAGGCCGACCAGGCCACGCGCCTCGCCGACACCCTCGATCGCCTCCAGATCGCCGAGCTGGCCGACCGTTTCCCGAACGAGCTCTCGGGTGGTCAGCAACAGCGGGTGGCGCTTGCCCGCGAGCTGATCACCGGCTCGCGTGTGATCCTGATGGACGAGCCGCTCTCCAACCTCGACGCCAAGCTCCGCATCGACATGCGCGTGGAACTCAAACAGTTGCACGAGGAGACCGGCGGCACGATCATCTACGTGACGCACGATCAGATCGAGGCGCTGACGCTCAGCTCGGAGATGGCGATCATGCGCGACGGCGTGCTGCAGCAGCTCGCGCCCCCGACCGAGGTGTTCCGGCATCCCGCGAACGTGTTCGTGGCGTCGTTCATGGGCAACGCTCCGATCAACACGTTCGAGCTCGAGGTCCGGGGCGAGCGCCTCCAGGGCCCAGGCTGGTCCTTGCCGACGCCAACCGCAACCGCCGTAGAGGTGCGCGAACGCGCGCGGGTGCTCGTCGCCGCGCGTCCCGAGGAGCTCACGGTCCGGCGCGACGCCAGCGCGTGGGGCGTTCCCGGGACTGTCACCTCGGTGCTGCCGACGGGCTACAGCGCCTTCGTCAGAGTCGACCTGCACGGGGGCGACGCTTTCGTCACGGTCGAGCACGACCT
>PWQI01000157.1 GCA_003556805.1 Trueperaceae bacterium
CAAGCCCGCGCAGTGGTTCCGGGTGTTCACCCGAGAGCTCGTCGTCGGCATCGCCATCGGCGTCACGCTCGGCATCCTCGGCATGTTCCTCGGCTTCTTCCGCGGCGGCTTCGAGGTCGGCATCGTCGTGCTGCTGACGATGGTCACCATGCTCGTGTTGACCAACCTCGTCGGGGTGGTCCTGCCGATCGTGCTGACACGCCTGAAGCTCGATCCGGCGTTCGCCAGCGGCCCGCTCATCACCTCGATCGCCGACGCGGTGGGGCTGATCATCTACTTCTCGTTCGCCGTCTGGGTGTTGGGCCCGGTGATCGGCTGAGGCTCGCGCCTCGGCGCAGGGACCGTGGGGGTGCGTCGCTCGGCGTTCGACCGCCGCCTCAGCGCGGCGCACCCGACGCCACCACGGTCTCGAGCGCGCTCGTTGCCGCCACGACGGGCACATCGCCGGGCGCGAAGAGCCACACCGCGAGCACCACGAGCGCCAGCGCCCACACGTAGTACGCGAACACCCTGAAGCGGGCCCGGCGCAGGGTCGCGACGACCAGCCACAGCGAGCCGATGCCGACCACGGCGGCGACGGCGAAGCCGATCGCGAGGGGCGTCAGACCGATCGCCAGCGGCTCCGTCGAACGCCACAGTTCGAGCACCTGCAGCAGCGACGCGCCGAGGATGGTGGGTATCGCCAGGAAGAAGCTGTACTCCCCCGCCCAACGCCTGCGCACGCCGAGGAAGAGCGCCGCCACGATCGTGAGCCCGCTGCGCGAGAGCCCCGGCAGGAGCGCCAGCGCCTGCGCGAACCCGATCGCGAGCGCGACGACCAGCGTGATGTCGCGCAGGCCGCGGGTCCGCGGTCCGAGGCGATCGCTCACCAGGAGCAGCACACCCGTCGCCGTGAGCATGAGGGCGATCACCGGCGGCGCCGCGAACGCCTGCTCGAACAGGCGCTTGAGCGGGAGGCCGACCACACCGGTCGCGGCGACGCTGACCAACCCCAGGAGGACCAACCGGAGGTGCAGGCGGTCGCTCCGACCGCGGCGGCGCAGGTCGGCCCAGGCGCCACGTACGAGGCGGCGCAGACCCGCGTGGAAGACCACCGCGATCGACACGAGCGTCCCGACGTGCACCACCAGGTCGAAGAGCACCATGCTGGCCGATTCGGGTGGGGGCAGTTCGGAGCCCATGGCGATGAGCGCGTGCTGCACGAGCACGAGATGGCTCGTCGAACTCACCGGGACGAACATGAACACGCCCTGGATCGTCCCGAGCAGCAACGCCTCGAGGATGGTCACGCGCACCTCCGGAGGGGCGGCCCGCGGCCGGACCGACCGCGCCAGGGTACCAACGGCGTCGCGGTAGGCTCGTGCGCATGGTTGCCCGCACCGGCCCGGACGAGAGGCACCCCGGGTGGTGGCTGGCCGTGGCCGCCGGCGGCGCCGTCGGGACGGCGATGCGGGTGGCGTGGCTGTGGTGGGTCCCCGTCACGCCCGGCGCGTGGCCCACCACGATCTTCCTCGAGAACGTGCTGGGCGCGTTCCTGCTGGGCCTGCTGCTGGGCCGGTTGGCACGAGGGCGGGCCCCCTCGTGGCTGCGCTCGCCCTTCTTCTCGACCGGCGCGCTGGGGTCGTTCACCACCTTCTCGAACCTGGCCTGGGACGTCGGTGCGCTGGGCTCGTCGGCCCCATCGCTGGCGATCGCGTACGGCGGCGCCAGCCTTGCGCTCGGGCTGGCAGCGGCGGCCGCCGGCTGGTGGCTGGGACGCGGGGGCGACGGGTGACGCTGGGCACGTTCGTGGCAATCGTCGGCGCGGGTGCGCTGGGGGCGCTGGCGCGCGCGGCCGTGTGCCGGTCGGTGCAGGCACGCTGGCCCCGGCGCGGCGCGGGCACGCTGGTGGTGAACCTGCTGGGCGCGGCGGCGCTCGGCGCCTGGCTCGGGGCCGGTGCCCGCTTCGACGACGCCCTGCTGGCAATCGTCGGCATGGGCTTCCTGGGCGCGTTCACGACGTTCTCGACCTGGATGGTGGAGGTGGCAGAACGTTTGCGCGCCGGTGCGCGCTCATGGGCGCTGCTCGAGGCCTGCCTGACCCTGCTCGCCGGGACCGTGCTGGCCGTCCTGGCGGCGCACCTGACGAGCGGCTGAGCCACGACCGGGTGGGGTCGACGTCCTCTCCCCCACCGCACGGCTCACCTTGACACCCTCGACCACGGTCGCCTATCCTGACGTCACCCTGTATTTCTCAGGGTGACGAAAGGGGGTGCCATGCCACCACGCGCGGTCAAGCAGATGCGGATCCTGGAGGCGCTGCACAGCGCACAGGACCATTCCGGCCGGCTGCCCGAGCTGGCCGCCCTGGCGCGCCGCTTCGACATCAGCTATCCCACGCTGCGCGAGCACCTCACCGCGCTCGAGGCCAAGGGGCATCTGCAGATCACGTCTCGCGGGCCCGGCCGCAGCCCCGAGCTCACCCTACTCGGACGGTCGGGGGGCGTGCCGATGTACGGCGAGATCGCCGCCGGCCTGCCTGTGGGCAGTTATCCCGAGCCCGAGGGGTACCTCGGGCTGCGCGGGCGCAGCGACGGCTTCGCCCTGCGCGTGCGCGGTGACTCCATGGCTGACCGCATCGAAGACGGCGACGTGGTGCTGCTCCTGCGTCGCCCGCCGCAGCGCTCCGGCGAGGTCTGCGCGGTGCGCGTCGGCGACGACGAGGCGACGCTGAAGTACCTCGAGTGGCGAGGTCGCGCCCCCGAGCGCTACCGCCTCCGGCCACACAACCCGGCCTACCCCACGCTGACCCTGAGCGCCCGGGAGGTGCACGTCGATGGCGTGTTCCATGGCCTGCTGCGCGGCGACGTGGTGCAGGACCTCCTGCTCGCCGAACCGGAGGGGCGCGCCTGACGAACGGACGCTGACACCCGACACGCACGAAGGCACATCCACGACCGCCGCCAAGCAGGGGGATGTGCCCTCGTCCCGCCCCAGGAGCGCCGCACCGCGGCCCTCACCAGTGCTGCGTGCATCGTAGCACCCAGAAGGGAACGTCGATGGACACGCTCTTCGACCGCGTTCACTCCGACCGCGACGCGCCCGCGCCCGCGTCACCGCCCCGACCACGCCGCCGCGCGCCACCTCCCTCGCGCCGGCCCTCGCCCCGCACCATCACCCGCCCGGATACCGGTACGCGGACGGCGCCCGGCACGGGCCACGCCACCCCCGCCGTGGCCGCGCTGCGCCTCGAACCACTGCCGTTGTGGCTCGCCGAGCGGGGCGACCCCAGCCTGGCGCGCGCGCCGATGGTGGCCGCCGACGAGGGTCGGGTGTTGCATGCGAACCCGCCCGCACGGCGTCACGGCATCACGCGCGGCATGCGCCTGGACGGCGCCCTGTTGCGCGCGCCGCACCTCCACGTCGTCGCCACGCGCGAGCCCGATCTGGCCCACGCCTGGCATGAGGTGCTGCACGAGCTCGCCGATTGGACGCCCTGGGTGGCGGGGCTGCGGCGCGGCCTGGCGCTCCTGCGCCTCCACCCCGGCGAGACCGAACCGTTGGCGAAGGCGTTCCACGGTCGGGTGGGGGTGGCGAGCGATCGCCACACCGCCGAACTGGCCTCGGCCAGCGCCGTCGCCGGCCAGGTCCGCAGCGTGGCCGCCGGTGACGAGTCGGCGTTCCTGGCACGCCTGCCGCTGCGCTTCCTGCGGGCGCTCGGCCTCGGCGAGGGCGACCTCACCCGCCTGCACTGGCTGGGGCTGCAGAGCGTCGGCGATCTGGCGCGCTGGAGCGAGCCGCAGCTGCGCGGCTACCTCGGCGCCGCCGCCGGGGCGCTCCTCCCCTACCTGCACGGTCCCCGAGACGCCTGCGTGCCGATCTGGACGGCGCCCGTGCAGCTACGGCGCGATCTGCGTTTCGACGAACCGCAGCGCGAGCCGTGGCAGCTCGATCCGGCCATCGAGCGTCTGGCCATGGCGCTCGAGGAGGCGCTGGAAGGGCGCGGCGGGGTTCGCTTGACCGTGGAGCTGGAGGTCGGGGGGATCGCGCGCAGCGTCACCCGGATCGCCAAACGCCCCCTGTCGCGCGCGGCCGTGATCGCCAGGCACGCCCACGCGGCCCTACGCGACAGCAGCATCGTGGCCGACGCCGTAGGCCACGGCGGCGTCGAGGCGCTGGCGCTGACGCTGGACGAGCCGCGGCGCCATACCGCACAAGAGGGGCTCTGGGCAACGCGCGCGCAGCGTAGCCGAGCACTGGAGAGCATCGGCGAGCGCTTCCCCGATGCACTCGTGCGGATCGCCTGGGGCGATCCGCACGCCCCGGCCAGCGACCAGGCCTGGGGCTGGCGCCCGGCAGACGCCGCGGCCGGCGGCGCGCCTCCTGCGCTGGCCGACGGGTCGCACGGGGCCGTTCCGCTCGGGCTCGCCGACGGCGCGAACGCGCTGCGGTCCCTGCCGGTGCACGCCGCCGAGCGCGTGGTGGTGCTGCAGAACCGGTCGTCGTCACGCCCGCGCGACTGGTCCGTCCCCATCGCCGACGCGGCCTGAGGCGACGCGCCATGCGCAACCGCATGCTGCCCGCCGACGTGGCATGGCGCGACGGCCGGCCCCACACCGTGCGCTGGGACGACGACGCCCCCGCACGGCTCACCGCGCGAGCACGCGTGGAGCGGATCACGCAGGTGCTCGACACCTGGGAGTACGCGGGTCGTTGGTGGGAGCGCGAGCGCCGTCGCTCGTACCTGCTCGTCGAGACCGAACGCGGCGTCACCTTGGAGCTGTTCCGGGAGGGTGAGGCCTGGTGCCTGTCGCGAACGAGCGACTGACGGTCCTCCTCTGCACGCACTCCACGTTCAGCTTCGGCGCCGGCACCGCCACCCCCGGCACGCTGGTGCGGCGCGCGGCCGACCTCGGCTACCAGGCCATCGCGCTGACCGACACGTTGAACGTGAGTGGTGGCGTGGAGCTGTTCCAGGTGGCTCGAGAGGTCGGCATCCAGGCCCTGATCGGCGCCACCCTCCCCGTGCGAATCGAGGACGACGTCTACCCGTTCGTGGCGTTGGCGCTCTCCCGACGGGGCTACCGGTCACTGAACGAGCTCATCACGCACGCCCACGCGCGCGCCGAGCACGACCTCCCATGGCCCGTCCTGCTCTCGCACACCGACGACCTCGCCATCCTCACCGGCCCACGCCAGGGCCTCCCGAGCCGCCTCCTGGCCAGGCGCCAGATCCCGCGCCTCGAGCAGTTGATGCGTACGCTGCACGGCGCCTTCCCGGAGCGGCTCTTCATCCAGCTCTTCCACGACCGTCTCCCCTGGGACGCTCGCCGCGCGCGCGTCTTGCGCAGCCTCGCGCGGCACCTGTCGCTCCCGACGGTCACCGCGCCCGAGGTCCGCTACGCCGACCCGGAGGACTACCGCCTCTACGACGCGCTCGTGTGCGCTCGGCTGGGGGGCTCGGTACAAGAGCCGCACCCCTCCCGCCCCCAGAACGCCGAGCAGTCCCTCCTCTCCCCTACCGAGGCCGCCGCACGTCTCCCCTACCCCGACGCGCTCGCCAACGCCGAGCACCTGGCCGGCCGCGCGGCCTTCGACCTCCTCCCCGATCGCCTGGTGCCGCCCCGCGCTCGCGTCCCGGACGGTCTCAGCGCCGACCAGCACCTCGAGCGTCGCTGCTACGAATCGTTGCTCACGCGTTACCAGGGCGACCAGCTCGGTCCTGCGCGTCGCACGCTCGAAGCCGAGCTCGCCACCGTCAAGGCGCTCGGTCTCGCCGACTTCTTCCTGGTCGCGGCCGAGGTCACCGACTACTGCCGCTCGCACGGCATCCTCGCCGCGGGCCGCGGCTCGGCCGCTGCATCGATCTGCTGTTACCTGCTCGGCATCACGCGCATCGACCCCGTGCGCCACGATCTGCTCTTCGAACGGTTCCTCCACACAGGCAAAGCGGCGATGCCCGACGTCGACATCGACATCTCCTCCGCCCGACGCGACGAGGTCCTGGCCTGGGTGGAACAGCGCTTCGGCACCAGCACCGAAGCGATGGTGTGCAACAAGATCACGTACCGCCTCCCCCTGGCCATCCAAGACCTCGGGCGCGCGCTAGGCCTCCCGCCCGACCTTCGCAACCGGCTCTCGCGCGCGCTCGGCCGCGACTACCGTGGCCTCACCCCTCGCCGCGCTAGCGAGGCCGCGGTCGCCTTCGACGAGGTCCTCGGCGACGCCCCCGCCAAGACCGTGCTCCTAGACCTCCTCCAGCGCCTCGAGCCCGCCCACACCCGCCACATCGCTCCGCACAGCGGTGGGGTCGTCCTCGCCCGTGACGCGCTCACGCACTACTCCCCCCTCGAGCGCTCCAGCGGCGGCATCAAGCTGCTCCAGCTCGACAAGGACGACGCGGAGGCGCTCGGCCTGATCAAGCTCGACCTCCTCGGTCTCCGCATGCTCGCAGCACTGGAACGCGCACGCGAGGAGGTGCTTCGACTCGAAGGCCACTGGGTCTCGCTCGACGACCTCCCCGACGACCCGACCGTCTGGCGCTTGATCAGCGAGGGCGCAACCATGGGGCTGTTCCAGATCGAGAGCCCGAGCCAAGTGCACACCTCGAGGGTCATGCGCTCACGCACCATGCAAGACCTGGCACACCAGATCGCCCTCATACGCCCCGGACCGATCCAGTCCGGCACCGTGCACCCCTATCTGCGCAGACGAAACGGCCTCGAACCGGTCAGTTACTGGCATCCGAGCCTCGAGCCGATCCTGGCCAAGACCTACGGCGTCCTCCTGTTCCAGGAAGACGTCTTGCGCATCGCCGTCCACTTCGCCGGCATGACGTGGATCGAGGCCGATCGCTTTCGCAAGAAGGTCTCGGGCTTCCGCGACATCGCGGACATCGAACCCGACCGCATGCGCTTCATCCAGGGCGCGATCGCCCACGTCGGCGCCTCACGTGAGCAGGCCGAAACCGTCTTCGAGGCCGTCAAGTCGTATCAGGGCTACGGCTTCGCGGAATCGCATGCGTGGGCGTTCGCGCAGCACGCGTACGCATCGGGCTGGCTGCGCGTCCACTACCCGGCCGAGTTCCTGGCCGCAATCATGACCGAGGAACCCGGCATGTGGTCCCCCTCCACCAAGCGTCAGGAGGCGCGCGCGTGGGGCGTCCCGTTCCTCCCGATCAGCATCAACCACTCCGGTGTCCATTACCGCGTCGAGCGCACCCACACGGGGGATGCTGCGCCGACGAAGTGCGTGCGTCCGCCGCTCACGGCCATCAAGGGGGTGTCGACCGAACACGCGCGAGCAGTGCTGTTCGCACGCCTCCAGGCCGGAGCGTTTCGCAGCATCGACGACCTCTACGCACGCGTACCGCTGGCACGAGACGTCCTCGAAGCGCTCATCCGCGCCGGAGCCCTCGACGGCCTACACGACCGCCGCGACGCGCTCTACCGAGCCGGCTTGCTGAGCACGACGCGTCCACCTGGGACGCAACCGTTGTTCGCGCCGCCCGTGGAGGTGCCCGCGCTGCCGGCCGTCGACGTCGCCACGCACTTCACCTGGGACCACGCCACCACGCGGTTCTCCAGCCTCGAGCTCCACGCGCTCGATCTCATACGCGATCAGCTCCGGGAGCTCGCTGCCATAACGTTATGGCAGGTGCGGCGCTACCCCCGGAAGGCACGCGTCCGCACCGCGGGCCTCGTGGTGAGCCGCCAACGGCCGGGGACGGCCAAGGGGTTCGCGTTCTTCGTGATCGAGGACGGTGCTACCCGAGGCCAAGTCATCATCTCGCCTGACCTGTGGGAGCGTCACCGCATCCTCGTACGCGACGCCTCGATCCTTGTTGTCGACGCCGTGGTGGAGGACACCGGCTACCAGTTGACGCTCCGCGCCGAGGCGCTGGCGGCCCTACCCACACCCGTGACCGTGCGGGGATACCACTACGGCTGAGGGGTCTGCCATAACGTTATGGCAGACCCCTCAGCCGCATAGCAACGTATCCGCACACCCGTCCTACTCGTATTCGCATTGCGCACTCACGCGCGCAGTTCCGTCAGCGCCTCCCGAACCTCGTCGGCGTGCCCATCGGCCTTCACCTTTGGCCACACCTTCGCGACCACGCCCTCGGGATCGATCAGGTAGGTGATCCTAGCCACACCCATGTAACGCTTCCCGTACATCTGCTTCTCGGTCCATGCCCCATAACCCTCGAGCATCGACTTGTCCGGGTCGACGAGCAGGGGGAAGTTCAGGTCGTACTTCCGAGCGAACTTCCGATGCGCGCTCGCATCGTCGGCCGAGACCCCAACGACCGCCGCGTCCAACTGGGCGAGACCTTCCGAGGCGTCTCGGAACCCGCACGCCTCCGTGGTGCAACCGGGCGTGTCGTCCCTAGGGTAGAAGTAGAGCACCAGCCACCGCCCCCGGTATCCATCCAAAGCATGCACTTCACCGTCCTGGTCCTGCAGTTCGAACGCAGGCGCTCGATCGCCGACTTCCAGCATGACGTACCTCCACTCGCGATGGTACGACCGGCGCGGCGGGATGAACTGTCAGCGGTACAGCGGTGCCGGGTCGTCCCCCAGAAGTGGGACATCTGGGCGACATAGAGCACAGAGCGAATAGGGGAGACCTGTGTGCCGGGTCGCCGGTCTCAGACGCGCCCCACCGCCCATCGTACGAACGAGGCGTCCCGCCTCATGGCCCCAGCAGGCGCTGTACGTCTTCCAGAAGGGCGGCCAAGCGCTCGCGCTGGGCCTCGCTGAGCGCCGCAACGCGACGTCGCGACAACAGCCGCTTCGTCACGTTCATAGCCAACACCACGCGCTCCCCGACGGGCCGGTCCACCCCTTGATCGGTGCGAATCTCGGTGATGCGGCGCCGGATCTGGCTCAGACTCAGTCCCTGATCGATCGCCTCGTCCATCAGCGCGGCCCGCGCGCTCGGCTCCTCGACACGCGCGATGGCCTGCGCCTTGGTGAACGCCAGGCGACCGGTTCGGACCGCCTCGAGCAGCTCGTCCGGGAAGGCGAGGATCGGAACCCTGTTGACGAAGAACGACACCGGCGTGAAGCGACCGAGCCGCTCGAACAACGCCACGGCCGCCACACGTTGCTCGTCGTCGAACCGGTCGTCACCCTCGCGTCCCCGCTCTCGCTGGTAGAGGTCGTGCAGGAGTGCCAGCACCGTGCTCCGGTCGGTCTCGAGGGTCAACTCCAGCAGCGCGAGCACGGCCTCGGTCTCCTCGACCGCGTTGAGATCCTCACGCTGGAGGTTCTCGATGATCGAGATCTCGAGCGCCTCTCGGTCATCGAGGTCGAGCACCACGGCCGGTACGTGCGTCAAGCCGGCATCGGCAGCGGCCCTGGTGCGCCGCTCACCGGCGACGAGCTCGAATCCACCGTCGACCCGCCGCACCAAGACCGGCTCGAGCACGCCGCGTTGGCGGACGGAGCTTGTCAGCTGCGCCAGCGCCACCGGGTCGATGTGGTGCCGCGGCTGCTGCTCGTTGAAGCGGATGGTGCCGATGGGGATCTGCGCAGGTGCCGTGACGTCTTCGCTCTGCCGCTCCTCGTCACGCGGACCGAGGTCGCCCAAGATCGCCTCGAACACGGCGGCGCGGTCGATGTCGCTGCGGCGCCGCTTCGCGCTCATCGCGCACCGTCGAGCGCCGCTAGCAGCTCCGCCGCGACCTGTCGGATCTCGAGGTCGGCCTCGCTGCCCGGGGCGTACACGGGTATGGGCATGCCCTCCACCTGGGCGTCGCTGTAGTACGCCGGACGGCTCGCCAGGGGAGAGGAGATCGGAGCGACCGAGGGAAGCTGGGCGGAGATGATGTCGTGGCTCTCACGGTCGTGCCGGGTCCGCTTGTCGTGCTGCGTCAGTACGAACAGCGTGATGCGGAGTCCCGGCGCAGCCTTCTTGTACTCGCGCACCATCTTGATGACCGTGGGGATACCGTCGAGGCCCTTGCGGTTCGTCGGCAGCGGCACGACGACCTGGTCCGCGGCGACGACCGCGAGCGCCGACAACTGTCCCAGGCTGGGAGGCGGATCGATCAGGACGACGTCGTAACCCTCGAGCCGTCGGACCGCCTCTCGCAACCGCAGCACGCCCATGAAGACGCTGAGGATCTCGCGCTCGATGATCGCGATGTTCAGATGCGCCGGGATGACGTCAAGGCCGTGGACGCGCCGGGGGGTGGGCAGAAGCAGGTTGCTGTCATCGAGGTCGCCCTCGGCATCGGGAGTCCCGATGACGGCAGGGTAGACGGTGTCGGCCAACTCGATGTCCTCATCGATGCCGAGCCACTTGGTCAGATTCGCTTGTGGGTCCATGTCGATCAAGAGCACGCGTCGACCCTGCTCGGCGAGCACGTAGCCGATGTCGCGGATCGTGCTCGTCTTCGCGACGCCGCCTGCATGGTTGAAGAAGGTCAGCACGACCATCGAATCACGTCCCCGCTTCGCGCCTCGCAGCTCATCGACCGCTCGGTGCCGCATTCTAACCAGGCGCTGCGCATGCACCCATCACACCGATGCTCACGGCGCCGAAGGGCGTCCCAGCGGTACGTTCACTCCAACGCAGGTACTCGACACGCAGCTCGGTACCGCTGCGTTCCCACTTCGCCATAACGTTATGGCGCTGAACCGGGAGAACCTGGGACCGCACATCTCACGGTACCGCTGCGTTCCCACTTCGTGCCAGCGCTGGTAACACTTCGGCGTGGCGCATCACAGACGTACCCTCTGTGCGCACTCATGGAGGCGCGCCGGCTCCCCGCGGGTGACGGTCGAGGGGAGGCGGTCGAGGCGTGTCGCGCCGCGCCGTGCGAGTGGGGAAGGCGGGGTACCCGATCGCACTCGGTCAGGTGGCTGGGCGATACGACGTACGCGCGTGTGCATGTCCAGCACACCGCCTCCGAGTACATCCGGGGGGAACGGGGTACCCGCGTCAGCGCGGGGTCACCGGTCGAAGTGGGACAACCGAGGGACCGCTGGCACGCATCTCGTCCACGCCGCACGGGAGTGACATGGCAGCGCCGGGGGCTCGTCGACCGGCGCGCCCTTCGGGGCTACGGGGAATCAGCGGTACCCGGTCACGAAGTGGGGAACGTGGGGTACTGGGGGGTGAGGGGATCGCCGGAGCTCGCGCGCGTAGGAGCTGGCTTGGTGGGTCGTCCTCTGTCGATCGACACCCAACAGCAGCGCCATGCTGCAACGGCATGGCGCTGGCATTGCTGTTCATTCTGTATGGCCTTCATTCTCTTTCTACATTCATGGGATCGCCGAATGCGTGTCAGGGAGGGGATAAGTCGCGTTCGAGTGGGGAACGGCCGGTACTGGTACGGGACGAGGGCGGGACCGGTGCGGGAGGCGGGCGGAACCGTGATGGGACACCTCGGGTACCAGGTGGGGGAGGAGGGGTACCCAAACGGGGAATATAGGGTACCACGGTTCCCCGCTCATGCCTCGCAAACGGTGAAACACGGTAGACGATTCCCCGCACGCGGTGGTAGGCTACGGCGTCATGGCGCGCCCATCGGAACGCGAAGCCACGAACGACGATACGCGACGCGAAGCGGGCAGCGGCCCGGTCGCTGAGCCCATCCCGGTGAAGGACGCCGGCACCGTGCGTGAGCGTGCGAAGCCGAAGGCCGCTCGCACGACGCCGCGGCGCGTCCCCGAGCGCCGCGGCGGTCGCGTCGCCGTCACCCAGGCGAACCCGTTGGCGCTCAGTCGCCAGGAGATGGGCCTGCTCACGAAGCGGTTGTTGGTGCTCGCGCTCTCCGACATCACCCGCGACGACCACGACTTGGAACCCATCCGCATCACCGCCTGGGAGTACGCCCAGATCTTCAACATCCGCGGCAAGAGCATCTACTCCCGCATCGAGGAGTCGGCGCGCGAGCTGCTTGAACAGACGGTGCAGGTCAAGGAGGCGAACGGCGACTGGGTGATGTTCCAATGGGTCTCCGAGGCGCGCTACGACAGCGGTCGAGACAGCCGCGACAAGCTCGCGTGCATCGAGCTCAAGATCCACGAGAAGCTCAAGCCGTACCTCCTCCAGCTGCGGCGCGACTTCAGCATCATCCCCACCGATCAACTGCTCAGCTTCGAAGGCTTCAACAGCATGCGCCTGTTCGAGGTCCTCTACACGGCCAGCTACGGCGGTGAGAAGCCGTACCTGCATTTCGACGTCGACGACCTCAAGCGGCGGCTCGGCCTGGATGGCAAGTACGAGCGCTTCAAGGACTTCACGTACGTGCTCGACAGGGCGCAACAGGAGTTCGCGCGCTACACCTGCCTGACGTTCGAGTACGAGGGGATCAAGGTGGGGCGCAAGTACCAGCAGGTCGACATCCACATCGCCAAGAACGACGTCTTCAAGCCGCGCGTGCGCTTGCCGGAGAGCATCGCCCGCCGCGTCCCGCGCGAGGCCGACGCAGAGGCCAGGCTCAAGGCGCTGCAGGCGCGCGACCTCCTCGCCGACATCGGCTGGACCCTCGACCCGGATGCCACCGTCAAGCGCTACGGACCGCAGCGCGTCATCGACATCGTGCGCTATGCCCACTCGCTCCAACGCAAGGCCGAGGCGACTGGACGGCCCATCTTCAACCTCCCTGGCTTCGTCCACAGCTTGCTGCAGCAGGGCATCGAACCGCCGGCCGCCGAGCCTGAGTCCGGCGGCGAGCAGCGCCTGAGCCGTGAGGCCGTTCGAAGCGTGGCTGCGAGCATCAACGACAGCTTCCATCAACACCGTCGGCAGCGCGCGCAAGCCGCATGGGACGAGCTCGTCAGCGAGCAGCAGGAACTGGTGCGCACACTGATGCAGGCGACGCTGCACCGCTTCACGCTCGAGCGTATCGAGCGCGACGGATGGCACGGTGCGCTCTTCGAGATCAGCCGCCTCGACGTGATGCAGGGGCACGGCTTCCTCAACCTGCCGGTGCACCTGCGTACCGTCGCCGCGTACGTCGAGCACTACGGGCTCTTGAGCGAGTACCAACCCGACGACCGTCGCCGCGTCCTGGCCGAGCTCGAGGACGACGACTGAACCGTTTCCCTGGGATAGGGGGCGCGCATGTGCGGACGCTACACGCTGTACCACGACGAGACCGACCTGACCGGGCTGCTCGACGTCCCGGCATTCCCGACGGTGGCGCGGTACAACGTCGCGCCCACCGCGGCGACCAGCTGGGTGCGTCAACGCCCCGACGGCGTGCGCGAGGTGCTCACGGGCCGTTGGGGCCTCGTTCCGCCCTGGGCCAAGGATCCGGCCGATGTCCGCGCCACGCTGTTCAACGCGCGCGCCGAGACCGCCGCCGAGAAGCCCAGTTTCCGTGAGGCGCTGCGGAGCAAGCGCTGCGCCGTGCCGGTGAGCGGCTTCTACGAATGGCGTCGGACCGGCGACCGGAAGGAGCCCTACCACGTCGTGCGCAGCGATGGTATGCCCCTGCTGCTGGCGGGCATCTACGCCGAACGCCGCGACCTGAACAGCGTCGCGATACTCACGTGCGCGCCAAACGAGCGGATGGCCGAGCTCCACGACCGGATGCCGGTCGTGCTCGACCCTGGCGACGTGGCGCTGTGGCTCGATCCCGCCGTACGGTCGCCGAGCGAGGTCGAGCACCTGCTCGGTCCGTGTCCGAGCGAATGGCTGCGCGCGTACCCGGTCGATCCCCGCGTCGGCAACGCACGCTTCGACGACCCGGGGCTGGTGCAAGCGCGGCCTGCCTGAGCCGCGGAGCGGCGCGACACCCAACGCGCGCGTGCAGGTGGATGACCACCGGCGTCAGCATCAGCACGATGGTGTCGTTGAGGAAGAGCGCGGAGATGATGCCCGACGCCAGCACGAGGCTCACGGGGAGCGTGAACGGCCCGCGCGCGCGCCGCGTCGCCCACAGCGTCAGGCCACGGAAGAACCCCGCCTCGGCCAGCGCCTCGTTGAGCAGCAACAACCCGACCAAGAGCACGATCACCTCGACGTCGACCAGGTGCGCGGCCGTCTCGAGGTCCACGACGCCCAGCGCCAGGAGGGTCGCAGCGCCGACGAGGGCGAAGCCGGAGCGGTCGAGCGGTACGCCCGGGAGGCGCCCGAAGGCCACGCCGACGAGCGTGACGCCGGCGCCGGCGAGAGCGATCCAGGCGTCGTGGTCCAGAGGCGTCGTCATCTTGCAGCGCGCACGATGCGCCGCCAGGCGATGCGACGCCGGGTGTAAGAACCCTCACGCCGAGTCGCCCGGCATGCTGTACCTTAGTAAATGAGGTACACCATGCGAGACGCTGCCAACGCCACACCGGACGCCGCGAGGCCAGCATGAGCGCCGTCGCCATGCTCACGCTCGCGTTCGTCGCTATCGCCGTCGTAGGCACCACGCTGGCGGCCGTGCACGACGTGATCGCCGCCGCGATCGCCAGGGTCGGCGCCGAGGCCGTCCGGCCCGAGCCCCCGCTGCCACACGCCACAGCCCGCGTGCGCCGCTTGGAGCAAACGGCACCGCGGACCACGCCGCTCGCCTCACCGGTGCGCGCCAGGACGCGGTGCGTGGACGGCGTGTCGGCAGCGGGTGCCCGCGCCTGACCTGCGCGACCGGGCACAGCGTGCGCGCACACGAAACGAGGTGGACGCCGGTATCACCGGCGCCCACCTCGCGAACACTCGGCGGACGACCTACGGACTCAGGGAGCGCAGTTCGTCGGTGCTGGCACGCCTTCGGCCCGATCGAAGATCCACGACACGGCGGCGTCGAACCCCGCCGGGCGCGTTTCGCGGTGGCGGGCGTCGCGCACGTTCAGATACTGCACGTCGCTGCCCTCCGCGCAGAGCAGGCGCACGAAGCGCTCCTGCGTCGGGTCGCGAACGATCACGTCCTGACCACCCTGCACCATCAAGGCCGGTAGGCCGTGACCAGACAGGCCGGTGTTGTTCTCCACGAACAGGGCGTACAGACCAGGGAAGTCACGAGCAACACTGCCCCGGCGGAGCGCGGCGGCGAACTCGGCGGTGTACATCTGGTCGATGTCGAACGGGTAGATCTGCTGCGCGCGGTCGACGCACACGTCGACCGCCTCGCGCGACAGCGTCGGCAACCAGCGCTCCGCCAGCACGGCGGCTGCGTCGACCTGCTCCGGGCCGTAGATCGCCGACCAACTCGCGATCACGTAGGGCGCGTAGAACGGTCCCTCGGCGAACAGCGGTAGGACGTCCGTGGTCGCTCCGTAACCGATCATCCCGAGGAGCGGGATCTCGGGCGCGTACCACGGCCGCAGGTCGGCAGCAGCGAAGGCCGCGTGCCCGCCCTGGGAGTAGCCACCCATCAGCACCGCGTCGTCGAGTTCGCCGAGCCACGGTGCCTCGGCGAAGAGCGCCCTGACGGCGCGGGCCGCGTCGAGCAGCACGTGGGCCTCGCTGGCCGCGTGGAAGTACGCCTGCGGTCGCGTCGGGTCCTCGAAGCCGAGGTAGTCGGGGAACACGGTGACGATGCCGCGGCCGGCGTACGGCGCCAGGTAGCCACGGTACATACCGAGCGGCTGCGGCAGGTCGGCCTCGCGCGAGGGTGCGCAGGCGTCGCCGAGGCCCGTCGTACCAGACCCGAACACGTACAGCGGAGCCGGGTTACGGACGGCTTCGACGGGCACGAACAGCGCAGCTGTCACGATCGCGACCTCACCCTCCAAGCCGGTGGTCACGTACTGCATCCGGTACACGTCGACCGCGTTCTCGACGACCGGTATCCCGAAGCGGCCGAACGGTGCAGCGGCGGCCTGTTGCACGTCGGTCGGGCTCAGCCGCTCCTCGTACACCACCTCGATCACGCTCCCGGGGGGGAGGGCGAGATCGCGCGCGGCTGGGGCGACGGGCTCTGCCTGAGCCCATGCCCAGGACAGTGCGAGCGCTACGAGGAGCGTGGCGTAGCGAGCGTACGAGATTCGGGAACGGTGTGATGGCATCGGGCCTCCCAGGTCACTCACGGGGAACTGTGTCGCAATCGGACGGTGCGGCCTCGCCGGCGGCGATCGAGCGCATCCAGCCCAGGGCCTCTTCGAAACCGATGTAGCGCGTCTCGTGGCGTGTGCGCAGGTAGTTCGGGTAGCGCACCGCGCTGCCCTGGTCGCACAGGCGCGCCACGAAGCGATTTTGATCGGCAATCGGAGCCACCGGGTCGTCGACGCCCTGGAGGATGATCACCGGCAGCCCGTGCTCGCGCACGCCGGTCTGGTTGGCGCGCACCAGGCCAGCCAGGACCGGGTGCGTGTCGTCCAGGGTACCTGCTAGCAGCGACGCGGCGAGCGTCGGCTCCAACAGCGCTGCAGGGTCACCCGGGTACTGCGCCTGCGCCTCGGCGATGCACAGGCGCTGCACGTCGTTCGCGAGCCTGCTCGAGAACGGCTCCTGCAGCAGGGCCGCGGCATCGATCGCGCCGTCGTAGACCTCTTGGTACGCGAACAGGATCCACGGCGCCACGTACGAGAACGCGCGCATCACGACGTCGACCTCGCCGCTCGGACCGAAGCCGAGCACGCCCGCGAGCGGTACGTCGGGCGCGTCGTCCGCGACGCGATCCGCGGTCGCGAAGACGGCGTGCCCGCCTTGCGAGAAGCCGGCGGCGAACGCGTGCTCTGGCGTCAGGGCGTCGTCGAGCGCGCTCAACGCCGCGCTGGCTGCGCTCAGCGCGTCGAGCACGACGTGCGCCTCGGCGGCGGCGACGAAGTACGGCTGGAACGCGTCGGGGTCGAAGAAACCCACGTAGTTCGGCACCACGGTGGGCATGCCTTGGCCGGCGTACGCCAAGCCGTA
>PWQI01000385.1 GCA_003556805.1 Trueperaceae bacterium
AGCCCGCGACGGCTCTCGCGCCTGCACCTGCACCGGCACCGGCACCCGCGCCTCAACCCGAACCAGAGCCCGAGCCAGCACCCGAACCGGAACCAGCGCCCGAACCGGAGCCGGCACCCGAACCCGAACCCGAACCGGAACCAGCGCCAGCACCCGAACCCGCACCCGAGCCCGAACCGGAGCCTGAGCCCGAGCCCGAACCCGAGCCCGAACCGGCTCCAGCGCTGCCCGCACCACCCACACCGGCACCCAGCACCGGTCAGGTGATGGCGCTCGACAGGCGCGTCGAGCACCGCGCAGCGAGCGCTGGTGGTTCGGGGGCGTTCACGTTCGTCGACACGCCTGATCTGGTGCGCGATCTCTCAGGTTTCGTGGGGGGCTCGCTCCATGTCCGCGTCGAGACGGCCGGCGCCCCCAGCGACGCCCCGGTGCAGTACCAGGTGTGCCTGGTCCCGCTCGACATCACGGTGGCGCCGGCCTGCAGCGACGCCGGACGCCTCGTCCTCGGACCCAGCGGCACCTTCGTCAGCGATCAGTCGCTGGCCAGCCTGAGTGGTGTCGACCGCATCGATTGGGGCAGAGGCATCACGAGCGTCATGATCATCGTTCGAGACGCCGACGGCACACCGCTCGACGAACGCTCGGTCACGGCGACCGGTGAACGGCGTCAGATCGACCTCGAGCGCTACTACCCCCGAGCGGTGCACGTTCAGGCCGTGCTGGTAGCGCCTGGGACGCAGTTCGCCGGCTGGCCGTAAGCACCGGGCGGCAGGATCGCGCCGCCCGGTTCACGGAGCGTGCCGGTCAGTCCGCCGCGACGAGTTCTGGTGACGCGTCGAACAGTCGAGCGTAGCGGCGCGGTTCGCGCTGTTCCCAGCCGCGCTTGTGCCAGGCGTACCCGGCGACCAGCGGGAAGGTGACGGTCAGCTCGCCGTAGACCATCTGCTCCCAGGCGGTGTCGACCTTGCCCCAGGAGGAGGCTTCCTTGAGCGTCGAGCCCGACAGTGCGCCGTCGCGCTCGTCGGCGACGGTGAGCTGGATGGCGTACTTGTGCATGTCGGCGTCATGACCGAGGAACTCGGCCGAGACGACGATGTCCTGCACAAAGTTCTTGGGTACGCCACCGCCGAGCATCAGGATGCCGGTGGTGCCCTGGTCGATCTTGATCTGGGTGAGCTCGCGGAAGTCCTTCACGCTGTCGATCGACACGTGCGCGTCGGGGTGATGGATCTGGTGGTGCACCAGGCCGAAGCCGGCCGAGCAGTCGCTGAACGCGGGCACGAAGATCGGCACGCCGCGCTCGGTGGCGATGCGGATGATGCTGTCCTCGCCCAGATCGCGCTCTTGCAGGTAGCGCGCCATCTCGACGATGAACTCGCGGCTCGAGTAGGCGCCCGGCTGCATGCCGTCGGCGATCTCGCGCGTGACGTCGTCGCACTGGCGCAGTTCTTCCTCGTCGATGTAGGTGTCGTAGATGCGGTCGATCATCAGCTCGCGCAACGCGTTGTCGTCCATGAACTTGTCGCCCTGGTAGTGGCGGAAGCCGAGCGCTTCGAAGAAGTCCTGATCGACGATGTTGGCGCCCGTCGAGACGATGGCGTCGACCATGTTGGCCTTCAGGAGCTCGACGATGACCTGCTTCTGGCCGGCCGAGACGACGCTGCCGGCGAGCGTGAGGATCACCCCGCACGACTCGTCGCGCACCATCATGTCGAGGATGCGGCCCGCGCGAGCGAGATCGCGCGCCGAGAACGCCGTCTGCCCCATCATGTCGACGAACGGGACGACGTCGACCTTCGTGATGTCGAGGTGCTCGACGAGGGTGGAGAGGTGCTGCTGCTTGGTGGTGGGATCGATCATGGCCATGGCCTCCTGGCTCGGCGGCCGTGGCGTATGGCCACGGTCACGCGAGGAACGACCGGCGGGTCCGGTCTGGAGCCCTACGATCGAGCGGACCACCCGCTCTCACGCCATCAGTGCTCCCCGTGGCTACGCATCAGGATGCGGCCTGTGGCCCGTCTTGTCAACGCGTCACGCCACATCGAGCGCAGCCGCAACGGCCTCGCCGAGCGCCCCGCGCGCGAACGGCTTCGCCACGAGCCGCGCAACGCCCTCGCGCTCGGCTTCGATCACGAGCGCGTCGTCGATGCGTCCCGACATCAGGACGACGGGCAGGTCCGCGCGCACGGCGCGGAGCGCCCGCACCAGGTCCAGGCCCGACATCCGCGGCATGGCGACGTCGGAGACGACGACGTCGATCGACGCCGGCGCGTCGTAGACGCGCGCGAGAGCGTCCTCGGGCGTGCCCACCTCGACCACGACGTAGCCGATCGACCTCAGCACCTCCGCCGTCGTCGCACGTACGAGCGGCTCGTCGTCGACGACCAGCACCGTGGCCCAACGTGCCACCTCGCCCGGGTGGTCAACGGAACCCTCGCCGGGCTCCGCGGCCGGGGGTGCGGCCGTCGCACTGGCCGAGGTGGGTACGACGATCTCGAACGTCGTTCCCGTCGGACCGCTCGCAAGGAGCGACACGCGACCACTGAGCCCGGTGACGACGTGACTGACGATCGCGAGCCCGAGGCCCGTGCCGTCGCCTGAGGCGCGGTCGGTGACGTAGGGCTCGAAGAGCCGCTCGCGCACGCCCTCGGGCACACCGGGCCCGTCGTCGCGCACTCGGACGACGGCAGCCGCGCCGTCGACGCCCATCCGCGTCGCCAGCTCGAACGTGACGGTGCCTCCCGCGGGCCGCTCGGCCACGGCACGAGCGGCGTTGCTGCCGAGGTTCATCAGCACCCGGTGCACCTCGTCCGCCAACGCGTCGACGTGCACGTCCTCGGCGTCGGCCTCGATCTCGACCGCGACGCGGATCGACGGTGAGGTCCCCGAACGCAACAGGCCGGCGACCTCGCGAACGAGCGGCGCCATCGCAACGGGGTGACGCTCCTCAGGGGCGCTGCGCATGAACGCCAGCACCCGCCCAGCCAGCGTCCGCGCGCGTTCCGCGGACGCGAGCACCAGGTCGAGCTGGCGGCGCTGTGGCGTTCCGGGCGCCGTCGCGGCGCGAGCCTCGCCACCTGCGACGAGCATCGGCACCAGCAGGTTGTTCAGGTCGTGCGCGATACCGCTCGCGAGGGTCCCCAGCGCCTGCGCCTTCGCGCCCTCCACGGCGGCAGCTTGGAGGCGTGTGCGCTCTTCCATCGTCTGGAGCAACGCTTCGTTCACGCGGCGCTCGGCGACGAGCGCCTTCTGGAGCCCGCGCAGCAACATGTGGACGGCTACGGCGAGCAGGACCCCGAGGAACGCGACGCTCCCGATCGACGCAAACCACGAGACGTGCGTGTACGCCGGCTCGCCGAGTGCAGCCATGATCCCGACACCGTTCGCGGCTCGCGTCAGTGCGAGCGCGAACACGACACCGACCGTGACGATCGCGCCGATCCCCACGACGGCCCCACGGCGTCCGTAGAACAGGGTCGTCAGGACGGGAAGCGCGAGCAACCAGGCGGCACCCGCGCCGACAGGCCCGAGGATCCACAGCAGGGTCACGGAGAAGAGCAGCCACAGCGTGCAGAACACGGCTGCACGCACCGAATCGGCGAGCGATCGCCAGAGCGCCAGCACGATCACGGCGATCCACATGACCGTGTCGATCACCACGACGCCCATCAGCCCGCTGCTCCAGGCGGCGTACACGCCCGGGAACCACGCGACGCTCGCGACGATCGCCGTGACGTTCAGCAGACCCTGGAGGGCCCGTGAGCGCAACTCGCTCAGTTGCAGCCGCAGCTCACGCCGCGCGTCGGGAAACGTCGCTGGGGCCGTGCCCTCCGGCGCCGCCGCCGTGGTCACAAGGTCATCACCGCCACATGATACGGGCGTCCGCTGCCGGGCCTCGTACCGGTGAGGTCCTGGCGTGCCGCGCCGTGCCGCGCTGCGGCGTCCTACGCCGCGGTGCGCGGCGTGCGACCGACCTTCAGGTCGCCCTTCGCAGCGCCGCACGCAGGCGCGCCGCCAGGACCTCGCGGCGGTACGGCTTCTCCAGGAGGTCGAAGCGCGGTGCGTCCGGCCGCTCCGCCGACGACGCGCCGCCGTCGATCCCACCGTCGTACCCGCTCATGAGCACGATGGCGACGTCCGGGCGTCGCCGCTGCACCTCGTAGGCAAGGTCGTACCCGCCCATGCCACCAGGCATCACGACGTCGCTGAGCAACAGCTCGACGGTCGGATCGGTGTCGAGGAACGCCAACGCGGATCGTCCGTCGCCGAGGGTCGTCACCCGATAGCCGAGCGCTTCGAGTTGCGTGCCCACCAACTCCCGTACGAGCTCGTTGTCGTCGACGACGAGGACGTGCTCCGTGCCGCCGACGACGTCCGACGGGCCCTGCCGTCGCGCCTCCGGCTCGGCGCGGATCCACGGCAACGCGAGCGTCACGGTCGTGCCGCGACCGGCGATCGAGCGAAGCCGCGTGAAGCCGCGGCTCTGGCGCGCGAAGCCGTAGACCATGGG
>PWQI01000388.1 GCA_003556805.1 Trueperaceae bacterium
AACAGCACCACAACCCCCCAAGGGCACCACACACCCAACCATCACCACCCATCACGACATCGAGGTCGCCACAATGGACCACCGCGAACCGCCTTGACAAACCGCGGCCGCCTCATAGAAGAAGGTGTCGTTCTGGAGGCGCGTGTACCTGCCAGGCGACCTGAACAGCAGCCCGAGCTTCATGATCCACGACGTGTACCAGGCCACCGACACGGCGCTCGTTCACGTTGGGCGGTACACCGTCCTTACGCATGGGAGTCCGCTCACACGGCAGGTGAGCGACTTCGCTCCTGCAGCGCACGGGTTCCACGTGACCCAGGAGCTGATCAACGAGGTGAACTCGATCGCGCTCGATCACACCTTGTCTCAACTTGATCGCGAGCGACACAGCCAAGCATCTGCAGGACCCGTGGGACGCCGAGTTGCTCGCAACGGAGCTCAGTCTCGTAGCGGTCTTCGACCCACGGCGAGGACGATGGCGATCCTTCGACGCATGGGCCCGTGATGAGGCCAGCGCGACCGGCGCGGACGCACCCTTCGGCCACGATCCTGTAGGATCCACCATCAGGATCATCTTCGACCCGAGCGGGACGACCTCGGGGCTCGCAGTCGGTGACGATCACGGCACAGGCTGGCGCCGAGCGGTATTGGGCGGCCCGAGGGCTATGACGTCAGGGAAGCAGGCCGAGAGCCGCACGCGGCACCTGATCATCAACGCCTGGCGCAACGAACCGGACGGGCTCCCCAGGCGCCGCTCTTCGGCGTTCCCACCCGTGGCTTCGTGGTGCCGCCGAGACGCTGGATCATCGAGCGCACCAACGCCTGGAGCGACCGATCCATACGACTGAACAAGGATGACTACCGTAACCTCGCGGTCTCCGTGACCTGGACCTGGCTGGCCGCCGGTCGTCGATGCCTGCGTCGCGCTACCACCGAGATCTTCCTACACGCGTAGTTTGCTCGCGCCCTCAACGGTAATGGTTGAAGTCGCCGCCGTAGTTGTTCGAGAAGGTGTTGTCGCTCGCGATGGTCGGCGAGGGACGGTGATCGGACCCTCGTACCCCGACGGCCAAGCCCCCGACGCTGGCGGTGGGCTCCGCATGCAGTTGGATGCTCCAGCCGTTGCCGCTCACGCGGTTACCGGAGAAGCGCCCGCCCGAACTGTCCCGGTACTGGACACCGATGCCGGCATTGTCACGGATCATGTTGTTCCGGATCACGGGTGCTGCTCGGTCCTGCAACGCGACGCCCTGCCAGTAGTTTGTGCCCGTCAAACCATAGCCGTTGCGTTCGATCGTGTTGGCGACCAACTCGCCGCGGCTGTCGCCGTGATAGGACACGCCGCGCGCACGGTTCGCAGCGATCGTGCAGCCCGTGATCGATGGCGTCGCCGTCCCCGCCACCCAGACACCGAACTCGTTCGCCTGAACGATGCAGTCACGGACGACGCCGCTGACGCTGCCGCCGAACACGAGACCGCCTCCAGTGACGTTCGTACCCGGCGTCCCACCAGCCACGGCGATACGCTCGAGGCGGACGGTACCGCCGGTCATCGTCACGACGTCACCGCCCCCGCCTCCCATAAGGAGGACGCCGACATCCACTATCTGCAGTGTTCCGCCACCGGTGAAGCGAAGGCCACCGCCCGAGCCTTCGATACGCAGCACGCTCACGTCATGCCCCGCACCACGGATCGTCACGTTGCCCGAAAGCTGCGGCGGTGGCGCGGGAAGCGAGAAGGTACCCTCAGCGAGGGTGACGATGCCACCCCCGGCCTGAGCCGTACGCTGCAATGCAGCGAGCACGGCATCCGACGTCGTGAGCACACGCGGACACGGAATCACCCGCCCGAGCCCCGGCACCGAGCACAGCACCGGCACCCGAGCGACGACGCCCGGCCAGACGTTCGGTACGCCGACGAGACCCATAAGCGCAACAACGAAGAAGGCGACCAGAAGACCCATCCACGCCCGACGCGGACGCGCCTCGAACTCTGGCGGCACGTCGCGGACCGAGTCGGCGACGGCAAGAACGGTGCCGCCCCGCGGTGAACACGAAGGGCAACCCTCGGCACCCGGTGGTATCGACGCGCCGCAGGCCGAACAACGGCTGACGTTCGCATCGACCGGCATCCGTTCGGTTCCGACGTCGTCGTCACGCGTCGAGGCCGGCAGCGCACGATCGGCCGTGGCCGTGGCCGGGGCAGGGGACTCCGCCTCCACGCTGGCCGTCACCGCCGAAGGTGATGGCTCGCTCACGTGAAAGGTGGCTTCGTCCTCGTCCACGTCTCCGCCGTCGGGAGCCGGATCGACGGCAACCGAGGGGTCGCGCCGAGTCACGTCAGGCACGTGCAGGCCCGGCAACGCTGCGAATGCCCGCTCGCGCCGCCGAACGTAGAGTCTCCGCAGGGCCTCGATCGACTCGTCTTCGTGAAGCGTCGGTGCAGGCGCCACATCAATCTGGCCAAGCTCGCGCACCATCGGGTGCGACAGAACGGCGTCGGCGAGAGCAGCGATCTCGTCACCAAGCCGGTCGTACTCGGCGACGCGCGCCGCATGCTCCGATTCCGCCGCGCTTCGACGGGCGCTCGCATCGCGTTCAGCTGCGGCGCAGGCGTCGGCGAGCACCTGCACGTGCTCATCGAAGCGCTCCACGACGCGCCGAAGGCGCTCGTGGACGAGGTCAGATCGACGTGCGTCGCTGGCCTTCACGAGCGGACCCGTCGGACGCCCTCTGAGATGCTCGCCAACCGCGCCGACGCGATGGGGTTCAGCAAGCGAACCCGTCGCGGCGCGGTGCCAGCTGCTTGGACGACGCCGTCTTGGCCGTCGAGGACTATGCGCACGGTGCCGTTCCCGGCCTCGATCCAAGGATCGGTGGTGTCCTCGCCCAACCAAGCAACGGTCGAGACGCCGGCCCTCGGCCCATCTCTCAGGATCCTGGTGAGCAGCGCCAGCGCGGTGCCGTCGCTCCCGGAGGGGGCGATGGCGAAGAGGGAGAGCCTGGGGCCCATGCCGGGTCCACGGGCGATCCGTTGACCGACGTCGTCGAGCGCCACCCGCGCCGCAACCCCTGAACTGACATCGATGAAGTGCGGGAGCGCATCGACCAACTCGTCGAACCAGTCGGCGACCGCTTGATCGTCACGCAGGTCGGCGACCGCGAACTCGACCTGCTCCACCGGCGACTGGCATGCCGTCTCGATCAACGCCCTGGCGAGCACGGCGGCCGCCTCTCCAACCGACCCACCACGAAGCACGAGACCCTCGGCGAGGTGAACCCGAACGAGCTGACCACGCTCGTCCACACCGACGCTCACTGCGGGATGCGCCGTGGCGGGTGCGGCGAGCGCGTGCTCGATGTGCTTCAGCGGATCGAGGCGGGCCGCTGCGGCTGCCGCATCCGGTGCCACACCGGCGACGACGTCATGCCCCGTGTCGTCGGGTGTCTCGGTGGCGCGCGCTGCGCTCGGCCGCGGCGCACCTCGAGCCACCGGCTCCTTGGCCGCGGCCGCGGTCCCGATGGTAGGCGCGTCGCGCCTGGCCTCGGCAGCTTCAGGCCGCGCGTGACGCGCAACGACCTGCTCGGACGGTGGTGCAGCGATAGGTGGCTCGGCGGACCACGCGAGCACTCGCCGCGTGAGCTCCTCCGGAGGCGCACGATCGAGTTCGAGGTACGCCTGCCCGAGTTGGGCGCCGACCAGCTCCAGCTGTCGCCCACCAGCGCGACCTCGGAAGTGCATGACCGCAGGGTGACCACCAAGGTCGACCCGGGCGTCCGGTCCGGGGGCGACGAAGAGGTACACGCCCTTGGCGATACCGTTCGCGACGTTCGCGGCGATCAGCTGCGGCAGGTTCGGCGCGGCATCGACGGCAGCTCCGACGGCAACCACCACCAGGCGCGTGGCGAGCGCGTTGCTCTCGTCGGCCTCAGTGCGTCGCGCATCGTGCAGCAGCCGTGTGGCGATCTGCGACTGGTAGAACGACCACCACCCATCGGGCACCGCTTCAGCGCGCCGCCACATCGATGGAACGCCGTCGGGGGTGTCCATCGCGTCATCACGCGAATCGTCCGGACCGGCACCGGAGCCGTTCTCCACAGGCTCGGAATCGTCGAACCATGCGACTGCGACGCGTCCGGGTCCTGATGCCGCCACGAGCCGAACGCACCAGCCGATGAACGCCTCTCGTGCCCGCTGCAGCCGTTCGGCACCGAGCGACAGAACGACCGCGCCCGTGCTCTCGAGGGGTATCGTCGCGGGCAGACTCAGCATGTCGCTGCCATCGTCGGGTGCCGCCAGGTACAGATCACCCAGGCGGATCACCGCTTCGTCGTTCGGCTCGACCGTCGCGAGGTCACGCCAGAGACCTGCGTACCATGGGGCGACTCCCGGGCCCGCCTCCGTAGCGGCTTGGAGGACCTCGCTTCGCAACGTCTCGAGCCCGCGCCGGAAGCGCTCTCGTGCCTCGCGCGTCCGCTCCTCGCGCGCCTCGTGTGCCGC
>PWQI01000180.1 GCA_003556805.1 Trueperaceae bacterium
AGGACGCCGGTACGGTGGTGTGCAACGACGTGCGCCTCGACGCCGGCGAACGCGTCCTCGTCGTGACGGGCGCGAACCAGGGAGGCAAGAGCACCTTCGCCCGCGCGTTCGGTCAGCTCCACTACCTGGCCGCGCTCGGCTGCCCGGTGCCGGCTCGCTCCGCACGGCTGCCGCTGTGCGACGCGGTGCTCACCCACTTCGAGCGCGACGAGGACCTGCGCACGCTGCAGGGCCGGCTCGGCGAGGAACTCGTGCGCTTGGGCGACCTGCTCGAGCGTCTCGGTCCTCGCAGCGTGGTGGTGATGAACGAGGCGTTCGCATCCACCGCGACCGACGACGCGCTCGCCCTGGGCCGCGCCACGCTCGCACGGATCCTCGCCGCCGACGCGATCGGCGTGGTCGTGACGTTCACCGACGAGCTCGCCTCAACCGATCCCCGCGCCGCCAGCGTGGTCGCGACCGTCGACCCGAGCGACCCCTCGCGGCGCACCTTCCGCATCGAACGCCGAGCGGCGGACGGGCGCGCGCACGCGCTCGCCATCGCGCAGGCCCACGGTCTCACCTACGAGGCGCTTCGGCGCAGACTCACCTCGTGAGGCGCGCTCGTGCGGACGTGGCCCAGGCGCTCCGATGCATCGGGGCGGCATCGTGAGGCCGCGCCTGCTGTTGGCCGACGCCGACGTCGACCTCCAGGCGCCGGCTTCGCACGAGGGCCGCGGCTTGAACCAGGACCTCGCGCTCGAACCGCTGCTCAGGGCGATGGGCGCAGGGAACCCGACGATCGAGCGCATCGCCGAGCGTGTGATCCTCGACCCGCTCACCGACGAGGGCGCCATCGCGCACCGACAGGCCGTGCTCCGGACCTGCCTCGCCCACCCCGACGTCGTCCGGGCCCTGTTCGATCTCACCGAGCGCACACTCGAACGCCGCCGGCGCGTGTACTGGGGGCTGGTGCGTCGCGCCGACGCGATCGTGCACCACGGGATCGAGCTGATCCGCGTGTACCACGACGCCTTGCGCGAGATGCGCGCCCTCGCCAACGCGCACGCGGGCGAGATCGGCCCGAACGGCCTCGGCGCCTTCTTGGAGCGTGTCCGGCACACCGTGGACGACGCGCTCCTCGACGAGATGGCGGGCCACGTCAAGGGGCTGCGTTTTCGTGCCGGTGTCCGCGTCAGCGCCCGGCTCGGCGTGGGCAACGCAGGCGCCGACTACCGGCTCGAACCACCCACCGCCCGACGTGCCCCGCTGCGCACCACCCTCGACATGCTGTGGAGCGCCCTCACGAGGCGCGAGCCGGCCGTCCTCACGTACCGCGTGCCGAACCACTTCGACGCAGGCGTCCGCGCCCTCGCCGACCTGAAGGCGCGCGGGCTCGAGCGCACCGCACACGCCGTGGCGGAGGCCTGCGACGACTTGCTGTGGCTGTTCCGGCAACTGCATGGCGAGCTGGCGTTCTACGTCGGCTGCGTCAACCTGGCCGAGTCGCTCGACGCGCTCGGCGCGCCCCGCTGCGAACCCGGCCCCCACCCGGTGGCCGCACACGTCCGGCGCGCGCGCGGCCTGTACGACCCGAGCCTGGCCCTGACCTTGGGTGCCGCACCCGTCGGCAACGACGTCGATGCCGACGGCAAGGACCTGATCCTGGTCACGGGCGCCAACCAGGGGGGCAAGACCACGTTCCTGCGCGGCCTCGGCACGGCCCAGCTGATGCTGCAGGCCGGCATGTTCGCACCCGCGCAGGCGTTCGAGGCCAGTGTCACCACCGGCCTGTTCACGCACTTCACGCGCCGTGAGGACGCCACCATGCGGCGCGGCAAGCTCGACGAGGAGCTGGCCCGCCTGAGCGCGACGCTCGACCAGGTGGGTCCGCAGGCCACGCTGCTCTGCAACGAGTCGTTCGCGTCGACCAACGAGCGCGAGGGCTCCGAGCTCGCGCTCGGCGTGGTGCGCGCGCTGACCGAGTCGAGGGTACGGGTCGTGTTCGTCACCCACCTGAGTGGCTTCGCCAGCGCGTGCGCAGCGGCGGGACGCGCCGGTACCCTGAGCCTACGAGCGCAGCGCCGCGAGAGCGGCGAGCGCACCTTCCGGATGGTGGAGGGCGCGCCCGAGCGCACCGCGCACGCCGTCGATCTCTACCGCGACGTGATCGAGCGGGGGGCTCGCGTCAAGGCCTCCTGACCCTGCCCAGACGGTCGTCCCGTTGGCCTGAGTCTCAGGACTCATGCGCATGGGACGTCGTGTCCACTACGGTCGCAGGTGCGTCGGTCCGCTGCGCGTCGATCGACGCGCAGCGGCCGAGCGCCGCAGGGAGGGAGTCGCCATGGCGTCGACCACGTCGATCCGTTCGAGCTCGACCAACAAGCTGGGATGGGGCATCATCGCCGGCGTCGGCGCTCTCCTGCTCGTGAGCGCGGCGTGGCTCTACGGCTCGGTCGGGCATCCCGACGTCGTCCATGCCGACACCGGCGTCGCGCTCGCCGAGCTGGCCGCGGCGTTCCCGACGGTGGCCCACGAGCTGACGGCTCGCGGCCGCACAATCGCGCTCCTCGTCGCTGCGCTGGCGCTGCTCGCCCTGAGCACGACGGCGGCCGGTTGGCGCTCCGGCGGCGCCGCGACACGGCCGGCCGTGGTGGCGTTCGCGGTCGCCCTGGCGGCCATCGGCGCGCACGCACTCGTCGCGGGGCGCGCCGACGTCGGAGGGTTCTACCTGCTCCTCGGGGCGCTCGCAGCGGTCGGTGCCGTGCTGGCCACGCGCGACGCCCGCGCCTGAGACGCGGCCATGGTCCAGAGCAACTCGAACGGTGCGACGCTCCCCGTCCTGCTCGCCACCTCGCCCCAGGGTGTCGAGACCGCCCACGCTCGCGGCGACGGGACGTGGGAGGTGCGGCGCAGCCTGGGCGACGTGCGTGCCAGCTGCCTCGCCGTCCACACCGGCGTCGCCGGTCTCGTGTACGCCGGCACCCGCGACCGCGGCGTCTGGCGCTCGAGCGATCGCGGCGCAACCTGGAGCGCGGTCGGCCCGGTCGAACGCGACGTGACCTCCATCGCCGTGTCGCGCGCCGACCCGGCGACCGTGTACGCCGGCTGCAAACCCGCCGGCGTGCTCGTCTCCCGCGACGGCGGTGCGTCATGGCATGCACTCGAGGGCTTCCGGAGCGCACGGCGCTGGTACTGGTGCTCGCCGGCCGAGCCGCCAGGCTGGCGTCCGTACGTGCTCGGTCTGGCCGTGTCGCCAACCGATCCCGACGTGGTCCTCGCCGGCGTCGAGGCGGGCGCCGTCGTCCGCAGCACCGACGGTGGCCGGACCTGGAGCACGCATCGGCGCTCTGCCGATCGCGATTGCCACGCGCTCGCCTTCCACGCCAGCGACGATCGCTGGGTGTACGAGGCGGGCGGTGGCGGACCGGCCGTCTCGCGCGACGGCGGCGAGCGCTTCAGCCACGTCGCCAAGGGGTTGGCTGGACGGTACGGCATGGCCGTCGCCGCCGACCCGCAGCGACCGGAGGTCTGGTACGTCGCGTCGGCGCCGCTGTGGTCGCCGCGGGCGCCGCTGCGGATGCCGGTCGGTCACACCGAGGGTGGCGCGCTGGCCGCCGTCCATCGCGCCTCGGGCGGAGGCGGTTGGGAGCGGCTCGCGGGCGGTCTCCCGACCCCGCTCGACCACCCTCCGTACGGCCTGGCGACCGACCCGAACGCACCGGGGCACCTCTACCTTGGCCTCTCGCACGGCGAGATCTGGCACTCGAGCGACCACGGCGACACCTGGGCTCGGCTGCCGCTGCGCTTCGGCGGCGTGCGGCGCGCGCTCGCGGTCGCGTGACGCACCAGCTGCCGCGGTCCGCCGGCGCCGACCATCACACGCTACCGTCCGATGCGCTCTAGAGTGTCCGCACGCATGGCCACCTCGCTCCCGCGGCCGGTCGCGTCGTCCGCGACGTCGTCCCACCGGTCGACCGCCTCCCCCGGTCTCCACGCCCCGTGGCTCGCCGCGGGCGCGGCCCTGCTGGTCGTCGCCGGTGCGTTCCTGTGGGTCAAGGTCGCCACCCCGTCCGACGGGGCGCGCGTGCCGCCGGGGACGGTGGGGTTCGTGGACGGCGGCCTGCGCGTGGCGCCGCTGGAGCCCACCACCTCGGAGCTGCTCGCTGGCGACGTGGTGGTCTCGGTCGACCGTCGCCCCATGCCGGTGCTCGCGGCCGAGCTGTTCGACCCTCGCGCCGTCCGGCCCACACGGCACGCCGGCGACGTGGCGGTGTACGGCGTGGTGCGCGACGCTGCGCGCGTGGACGTGGCGGTGCGCCTGGAGCGCTACCCGCTCGCAGCCGTCGCCCGCTCGAACTGGGGCACGATCGTCTTCGCGGTCGTGTACCTGGTCGTGGCGACCTTCGTGTACCTGCGGCGCCCCGCCACGCCGGCGGCGCGGCCCTTCTTCCTCAGCGCCTGCGCGCTGGTGGCGGCGACCACGTGGTCGTTCGGGCTCGGCGTCGACGACCTG
>PWQI01000309.1 GCA_003556805.1 Trueperaceae bacterium
ATAATGTGGAGTTGGCTGTTGATTTGATTAAGCCGATTGCGATGGAGGAGGGGTTGCGTTTTGCGATTCGGGAGGGTGGTCGGACGGTCGGCGCTGGTGTCGTGACGGCCGTGACCAAGTAGGCCCCGAACCGTCCTGAACGCGGTCGGCCGGTGCCCACACGGGTCCCGGCCGACCAGGTCGGTCCGAGTGTCGCGGATCGACGTGACGAACGCCCCGCTTTCTGATATATTGCCTAGTTTGGGAGGCCAGCATGGCCAGTGACGTTCGAATCCGGCTCTTGCTCGAGTGCACCGAGTGCAAGCGGCGCAACTACGCGAGCCACAAGAACCGCCGCAACACCACCGCGAAGCTGGAGCTGCGCAAGTACTGCTCGCACCAGCGTAAGCACACGGTCCACCGCGAGGTGAAGGTCTAAGCGTGAAGCGCTTCCTGCAGTACCTGCGTAACTCACGTGCGGAACTCGCCCGCGTCACCTGGCCGACCCGCGAAGAGGTGCTCCAGTCGACCCAGGCCACTCTGGTCTTCGTCGTCATCACGGCACTCTTCCTGCTGTTCGCCGACACCACGCTGGGCAACCTGATCGGGTTGCTCACCTGAGCGGCGTGCTGCGTCACCGGCGGTCCCTGCGGGTCCGCCGCGTCGAGCGGGTCGAGAGGTCGTCATGAGCATCGAGTGGTACGCCGTCCACACCTATGTCGGGCACGAGGACAAGGTGCGCGAGAACATCTTGAACCGCGCCCGTTCGCTGGGCGCGACCGACAACATCTACCAAGTCGCCGTGCCGAAGGAAGAGGTCGTCGAACGCGGCTCGTCCAACAAGGACGAGGTCGTCAAGCGCACGCTCTTTCCCGGCTACATCTTCGTGCAGATGGATCTCGGCGACAACGTCGACGAGCCCAACGAGGCGTGGGAGGTCGTTCGTTACACGCCCGGCGTGACCGGCTTCGTCGGCTCGGCCACCCACGCGGTGCCGTTGAGCCCCGACGAAGAGGCCCGCATGCTCAGCACGCTGGGCATCACGGGCACGCGCGAGGCTCCGAAGGTGAAGATGTCGTTCACCGTCGGAGACATGGTCCAGGTCACGAGTGGACCGTTCGCGGACTTCACCGGTGTCGTCTCGGACGTCAACCCGGAGCGCGGCACTCTCAAGGTGCTCGTCTCCATCTTCGGCCGCGAGACGCCGGTCGAACTCGACTTCTCCCAGGTCGTCCGCGCGTGAGCGCGGCGACCCGTCGTTCGCGCGTGAGCGTGGCGACCCGTCGTCCGCGCGTGAGCGTGGCGACCCACATCGATACCCACCCCGCGCTGCTCGACGGCGCGTTCGGTACGGGAAGCGCCAGGACCTCGGCCGGTGGCGGACCGGCGAGGGAGCTGAGGAGGTACCGCCACCATGGCTAAGAAGGTCATCGGCATCGTCA
Organism: Trueperaceae bacterium; assembly: GCA_003556805.1. GTDB lineage: Bacteria > Deinococcota > Deinococci > Deinococcales > Trueperaceae > CSSed10-48. Next base: position 1,422 of record PWQI01000309.1, read on the forward strand.
AGTTGCAACTGAAAGCGGGCGCAGCCACACCGGCACCACCGGTCGGCCCCGCACTCGGTCAACATGGTGCCAACATCATGCAGTTCGTCAAGGAGTACAACGCCGCCACGGCCTCACAGGCCGGTGCGATCGTGCCGGTGGAGATCACCATCTTCGCCGACCGCTCCTTCACCTTCATCACCAAGACGTCGCCGGCGTCGTACCTGATCAAGCAGGCCGCCGGCATCCCGAAGGGCTCGGGCGTACCGAACAAGGACAAGGTCGGCACGCTGACGTGGGCGCAGTGCCTCGAGCTCGGCAAGGCCAAGATGAGCGACCTCAACGCCAACGACGAGGTTGCAGCTGCCCACATCATCGCGGGCACCGCGCGCTCGATGGGCGTGATGGTCGAGGGGGTGCCGCGCGATGCCTAAGCACGGGAAGCGATACCGCGGGCTCGCCAGCCAAGTGGAGCCCCACAAGCTCTACCCGGTCGGCGATGCGACGGCGCTGGTGCGCCAGCTGGCCACGGCGAAGTTCGACGAGACCATCGAGGCGCACTTCCGCCTCGGCATCGATCCGAAGAAGTCCGACCAGAACGTCCGTGGCACCGTCGCGTTGCCACACGGCACCGGTCGCACGGTGCGGGTCTTGGCGTTCACGCAGGGCGACAAGGCAACGGAGGCCGAGGCGGCAGGCGCTGACCACGTCGGTGGGCAAGAGCTCATCGAGAAGGTGGCCGGCGGCTGGTTCGAGTTCGACGCCGTGGTCGCAACGCCCGACATGATGGCGGCGGTCGGCTCGAAGCTCGGCCGTGTGCTCGGTCCCCGCGGCATGCTGCCGAACCCGAAGTCGGGCACCGTCGGCATCGACATCGCCGCGACCGTGCGCGCCCTCAAGGCGGGTCAGATCGAGTTCCGTTCCGATAAGACAGGTGTGGTGCACGCGCCGATCGGCAAGGCCAGCTTCACCCCAGAGGCCCTGACCGAGAACCTCGCTGCGTTGCGGCAGGCGGTCGAGTCCGCCAAGCCCGACGCCGCCAAGGGCACCTACCTGCGGACCGTGTACCTCAGCTCCACCATGGGGCCGAGCGTGCGCGTGACGCTCTAGCACGGCATCCCGGTGCGTAGCGGAGGCTACACACCTCTGGCGTCGGAGACAGCAGGGGCCTGCCAGGCTTAAAGATCCTGCCGAGGCGCGTCGAGCCCACAGGCCGCATGGCCGACGGGACCGACCTACGCTTCGCGGCACACGTCCGAACACGACCGCCCGGTCGCAGCGGACATCGTCACTCGAGAACGGAAGAGGCACCCATGGCCAACCCCAGGAACGTAGCGTCCGTCGCCCAGCTCCGCGAGCTCCTCGCGGGGGCGTCGACGTTCTTCTTGGTCGACTACCAGGGGCTCTCTGCAGGGGATCTCCACAGACTGCGCGCGCAGGTGCGCAGCGCTGGTGGACGTTTGCTCGTCGCCAAGAACACCCTCATCAACGTCGTGCTCGAACAGCACGGCATCGAGGGGTTCGCCGAGACCTTGACCGGGCCTACGGCTCTGGTCCTGGTCGGCGACGACCCGGTCGCGCCCGCGAAGGCGCTGACCGATTACGCCAAGGCCCACGCCAAGGACCTGCCTGCCTCAAAGGGCGGGTATCTCCAAGGTAGTGTGGTCGGCCCCGAGGCGTTGGCGAAGATCGCCAAGCTGCCCTCGCGCGAGGAGCTGCTCAGCCAGCTCGTCGGCGTCCTCCAGGCGCCGCTCTCGCAGATGGTGGGCGTGCTCGAGGCTCCCCCGCAGAACCTGGTCACCGTATTCAACAACTATGCAGACAAGATGAAGGAGGCATGACATGGCGTTCGATAAAGACGCGATGGTGGAACAGCTTTCGGGCCTGACGGTCCTCGAGCTGGTGGATCTGGTCGATGCCCTGAAGGACAAGTGGGGCGTCGAGGCTGCCGCGGCGATGCCCGCGGGCATGATGATGGCTGCGGCCGCGGGCGGCGAGGCCGCTCCGGTTGCCGAGGAGCAGACCGAGTTCACCGTGTCGATCAAGTCGGCCGGCGACAAGAAGCTCCAGGTCATCAAGGAAGTCCGCGCGATCACGAGCCTCGGCCTGAAAGAGGCCAAGGACCTGGTCGAGGGCGGTGGCGTCGTCAAGGAGGACGTCTCCAAGGACGAGGCCGAAGAGGTCAAGACCAAGCTCGAGGCCGCGGGCGCCGTCGTCGAGGTCAAGTAACCCATTCGCACGCACCGGATGCACGGGTCGGAGGGAACCCTGACGGATCACGTCCTCGCTCATCACGTGACCGCGATGGTCGACGGCTTGCGGCTCGGCGCGCCCCATGTGGCGCGCCGAGCGGGGGCCGTCGGACCACCCTCTCCTATCTCACGTCGTCTATCTGACCTGGCTGTACCGGCCGAGCGTGCCGGTGCGGTCCCATTCCTGCACGCAGCCGTACCGGTAGCCGGCCGGACGGTCAACCCGCACGCCGCAGCGACTCCGAAGGGGTGACCATGCGCGAGATCCGCCGATTCGGCAGTATCACCGAAGTGATCGATCTGCCAAACCTCACGAACATCCAGATCTCGTCGTACGACGCGTTCTTGCAACGCGACGTGGCGGCGCCGATGCGCGCCGAAACCGGACTCCAGGCGGCGTTCAAGGAGATCTTCCCGATCGACGAGACCGAGCGGGGCCGCCAGACCGGTCTGGTGCTCGACTTCCTCGAGTACACGCTCCAGGAGCCCGAGTTCAACCCCGAAGAGTGCCGCGAGAAGGACCTGTCGTACCAGGCGGGCCTGTTCGCGAAGCTGCAGCTCGTCCACAAGGACACCGGCCTCATCAAGGAAGACCAGGTCTTCCTGGGCGATCTGCCGCTCATGACCGAGGACGGCTCGTTCGTCATCAACGGTGCCGATCGCGTCATCGTCTCGCAGATCCACCGCTCCCCTGGAGTCTACTTCACGGGCAGCCAGCAGCCGAGCGGGCGGCGCCTCACCGCCAGCATCATCCCCATGCCCAAGCGCGGTCCCTGGATCGAGATCGAGTTCGACAACAGCGACGTCCTGTGGATGAAGGTCAA
>PWQI01000104.1 GCA_003556805.1 Trueperaceae bacterium
ATCTCGTACCCCATGCAAGAGAAGCCGTACTCGACGTGGTAGGCCTTCGGGTCGCTGCCGCGCCAGAGCTTGAGCAGGTCTCCGGGCATGCTGCCCGCCGCGTTGATGACGGTGGCCTCGCCACCGAACACCTCGTTCACGACGCCGATCACGGACGCCTGCGTCGGCCGGGGGCCGCTCACCGGGGCGCGCAGGTCGTCGACGATGGCGTCCCACTCCGCCTTGCGGTCGCGGACCTCGTCTTGGTACGCACCGTCGCTGCCGGACCAGCCGGCGAGCGCCTCGTGCAGCGCCTCGAGTCCACGGCGCGCGTCGGCCACGAGCGCCAGGGCCCCGAGCTTGTGGGCGTCCATGGGCACCACGTTGAGGCCGACGAAGCGCACGTCGTCGCGGGCGAAGGCCGTCATGGAGCCCGTGGCGAAGTCGCCGAGGCGCGTGCCGACGCACAGCACCAGGTCGGCGCCGGCCGCGAGCCGATTGGCCGCCAGGCCGCCGTTGGCGCCGACCGGTCCGGCGTTCAGCGGGTGATCCCAGGGGAGCGCACCCTTACCGGCCTGGGTCTCGACCACCGGGACGCCGAAACGCTCGGCGAACGCGCGCAACGCGTCGGTCGCGCCTGCGTAGATGGTGCCGCCGCCCGTGACGATCAGCGGGCGCTCGGCACGGCGCAGCAAGCCTGCGGCGCGCTCGACGGCCTCGGGCTCGGGCATCGGGCGTCGCACGTGCCACACGCGCGCTTCGAAGAAGCTCGCAGGCCAGTCGAACGCCTCGGCCTGCACGTCCTCGGGCAGCGCGATCGTGACCGCGCCCGTCTCGACCGGGTCGAGCAACACGCGCATCGCCTCGGGCAGCGCCGACAGCAGCTGCTCGGGCCGGTGGATGCGCGTGAAGAAGCGCGACACGCTCCGGAACGCGTCGTTGACCGTGACGTCGTGCTCGCTGGGGTGCTCGAGCTGCTGCAGCACCGGGTCGGGCAGGCGGTTGGCGAACAGGTCGCTCGGGAACAGCAGCACCGGCAGCCGGTTCACCGTCGCGCCGGCGGCGGCGGTGAACATGTTGGCGCTGCCGGGACCGATCGACGCGGTGCAGGCGTGGGTCGCCAGGCGGTCGACGTGCTTGGCGTACGCGGCCGCCGCATGGACCATCGCCTGCTCGTGCTGCGGCCGGTAGGTGGGCAGGTCGAGCGGCCCGCCGAGCTCTTCGAGCGCCTGACCGAGGCCGGCGACGTTGCCGTGGCCGAGGATCGCCCAGGCGGCCGGGATCGCCCGGCGGCGCTGGCCGTCGCGTTCACTGTGTTGGGCGGCCAGGTAGCGCACGATCGCCTGACCGACGGTAGCGCGCACGTCAGCCATGCGCTCTCCCTCGCTTGGTCCCCCTCATGTCGGACTCCCTCCGGCACCGTGCGCGGGCCCGCTTCGGGCCGTCCCGGCTGCGGTGCGTATCGATCCCATCAGGGTACGACGCAGCACCGCCGACGGGCAGGGGCGGCGCGTCCCACGATCGCGGTTCGTGGGTCGCTCAGGCCGTGTCCACGCCTGCGACGACGCGCATGAACGAGCGCACCCGCTCCTCGGCGACCGGCGCCCACCACACGCCCTCCTCCTTGAGGGCGCTGGCGACGATCACGCCGCCGGCGACGGAGAGGATCTCCGCGACGTTCGCCTCGGTCACGCCACTGCCGACGAGCAGCGGGAGCTGCGTGGCGGCGCGCACGGTGCGCAGCTCGCCGACGTCGGCGCCGTCGCCGGTGCGCTGACCAGTCACGATCACGGCGTCGGCGTCGAAGAACTCGAGGTCGCGGGTCAGCTCTTCGAGGCTGCGGTCGGCGGTGATCGCGTGCGCGCCGTGCTTGACGTGGACGTCGGTGAACACGTGCACGTGCTGCGCGTGCAGGTTCGACCGGTAGCGCGTGGCCGACGCGGCAGGCCCCTCGAGGATCCCTTCGTTCGCCACGTAGGCGTTGGCCCACTGGTTCACGCGCACGAAGCCGGCGCCGCCCGCCTGCGCGACCGCCAGCGCGTGGTGCGCGCCGTTGGCGAGCACGTTGACGCCGAGCGGCAGCGCGAGCTCGCGCCGCACGCGGTCGGTGATGACCGCCATGACGGCGGCGGTCTCGGGGCCGAGGTCGTCCGGTTTGGCGAAGGGGATGTCGCCGTGGTTCTCGATGATCAGGCCGTGCACGCCGCCGCGGGCGTAGCGCCCGGCGTCGGCCAGGGCGGCATCGACGATCGTGTCGATCGGCTCACCGCGGTACTCGGGCGAGCCCGGCAGGGCCTGGAGGTGGATCACGCCGATCACCACCCCGCGCGGGCGGCCGAACAGCGCCTGGAGGGCGTCGGGCTTGCTTCGGTAGACGGGGGCCATGGTCACCTCGGTGCGCGGCTCGACTCTGTGGCAACGAGCTGCGCTCCGAGGCTACCGCGCGCTCCGACAGGGCGGTACGATCGCTTCACGAACGATGTACCGAAGTGGGGGCCCGATGATGCGTTTCGCGAAGCGCTTCCCGTTCATCGCTGGATCGTGGCAGATGAGGCTGCTCGCTGTCGCCGTGTATGCGTCCGGTCTTGCCGCCGCGCAGGCGCCGGTGGCGACCACCAGCATCTCTGCGGACCTGTTGCTCGCGCTGTTGGGGAGCGGCACGGCGATCGAGATCGGCCTTCCGGACGACGTTCGCGTGGTGCACGTCGTGGCCACGCGGGCCGACGAGGTCATCGCGCAGCGCACGGAGATCGTCGTGGTCTCGAACGGTCGGGCCGAGTCGATCGTCGTGAGCGTCGGCGCAGTCGGACCAACGCTGCGATGCCCACTGTTCGTGTTCATCCAGGTCAGCCTCGAGGGTGACGGGCGCGGGCACGGGGGCGGCATGAACGCCTCTTGCACCGATGTCGACGCGCCCGTGGCCCTGTGGCCGACTCATGGCGGCTTCTCGGAGCGGTCGTTCGAGGTCGACACGTGGTACGCGGTCCACGGCTTCATGCCGGCGGAGCTCGGTGCGGGAGCACGACGACCCACACCCGACGACGCCTTCGTGTTCCACGTCTTCCTCGCCACCGCCGTTGGCGCCGCGCCGATCGAGGAGCTCGGTGTCGGGTCGCACTAGGTTCGGCGGGTACAGATGCCACACATCTCGCCTGGTGCGCGCCGTGCCTGGCCGTGGCCGCGAAGGAGCGAAGCGTCGTGAGCACCGACGTTCGCCTCGTTCGCGCAGAGGACTACCCTGCGGTCGCGTCCATCTTGAACCATGGCGAGGACGAGGACCATCAGGTCGCTGCAGGTGATCTCCAGCGACTCGACGTGCTGTGGGCTCGCCGCGACTCGGCGTTTCGCCGGGTCGTCAGCGTCGCCGATGGTGCCATCGTCGCGACGGGGTACGTCTGCTCCAGTTGGGGAGGTGTCACAGAACCTGGTCGCTTCTGGGTGAACGTCGCCACGTCGCACGACCGCCCGCACCACTCGAGCGACGTCGCGGTGTTCGACGACCTGTACCGTTCGCTCGACGGCGCCGCGCGCGAGGTGTGGACCTGCACCCGCGAAGACCACGCGCGGCACCTGACCTACCTCGAACGGTTCGGCTTCACCGAGCGCTTCCGTTCATGGGGTGCGCACCTGGCACTGGACTCGTTCGATCCGAGCCGCTGGACGGGTCTCGTCGAGCGGTTGGCCACCGAGGGTGTGCGGCTGGTGCCCTACCCGGACCTGGACGGTGACGCAGCGCGCGCTGCGAAGCTCACGGCGCTCCAGGACGCGCTCGAGGCGGACGTCGAGCACTTCGAGCCGATCGTGCCCAAGCGCATCGCCGACGTGATCGGACCCGAGACGATCCATGAGGCGCTCGTCGTGGCCGTGGCGCCCGACGGCAGCTACGTCGGGTTGGCGTGCCTGCTCGGGAGCAGGAGCGACGCCAGCCTCGCGTGCGGCCTCACGGGCGTGTTGCCCGAGCATCGCCGCCGAGGCATCGCGACGGCGTTGAAGGCGCGGACGGCTGAGATCGCACGAGGTTGGGGCGCCGAGGAGTTGAACGCGGGCGGAGGCGGGGGAGCGGACGCTCCGATGGTGCGGGTCAACCGGGCGATCGGCTTCGGCATCGAGGCGCCGTGGGTCACCTACGCGAAGGTGGTCTAGGAGAGGGGCTCGAGGCGACCGCGAGACCAGCAGTTTGCTGAACGCCGTCTCAGGGCACGGGGTCGGGCTCCGTCGACGACAGGTCGACGACCGCGAAGGTGGGTGGGCCTGCGTCGAACGCACGGGCGTCGCCACCCAACACGAGCTGGATGCCGACGGCACGCCCGCCGACGTTCGGAAGCCGATCGATCTGCTGCTTGCCGACGCCGAGCATCGATGCGTAGAACTCGGCTTCGCTCCAGTGGTCCGTGGTCACGACCAGGCGACTGGGCGCCGGGTCGACGGACGCCTCGCTGAGCAGGAGCCGCTCCTCGGG
>PWQI01000282.1 GCA_003556805.1 Trueperaceae bacterium
AGGAGATCGATACCGACCGTGGCTTCGTGGACGACGACGTGAGCGTGGCGGCTGGCGAGGTGCTCACGGTCGAGGCCAGATCGCTGGTGGTGTTGCGCCGTGGCGCCTGAGCTGCGCGCCACCTACCGGCTCCAGCTTCGCAACGGTGTCGGGTTCGCGCAGGCGACCGAGCTGGTCGGCTACCTGGCCGAGCTCGGCGTCAGCCACCTGTACGCCTCGCCCTACCTGCAAGCGAGCGAAGGCAGCACGCACGGGTACGACATCGTCGACCCGACCCGCGTCGACGACCAGCTCGGCGGCGCGGCGGCGCACGAGCGCATGTGCCAGGCGCTGCTCGACGCGGACCTCGGGCAGGTGATCGACGTGGTGCCGAACCACATGGCGATCGGCGGGCGGCAGAACCCGTGGTGGTGGGACGTGCTCGAGAACGGGCCCTCGAGTCGCTACGCGAGCTACTTCGACGTCGACTGGGACTCCTCAGAGGAGCGCTGGCCCAACAAGGTGCTCTTGCCCGTGCTGGGCGACCACTACGGCCGCGTCCTCGAGGACTCTCAGCTGCAGCTGGAGCACGCCGAGGGCGCCTTCGTGCTGCGCTACGAGGACCACGTCTTCCCGGTGGACCCCTCGAGCCTGGCGAGTCTGCTCGGTGAGGTGGCGGAGGCGCGCGGCTCGGAGCTCCTGACCTTCCTCGCGGAGCGGCACGCCGGGCTGCCGCGCCCCACCGTCACCGCGCGGCAGGCGGTGGCGCGCCGCCACCGCGACAAGGCGGTGCTGCTTGCGCTGCTCGCGCGCCTGTGCCGCGAGGAGAGCGCCATCGCCGCCGGCATCGATGCCGCGGTGGCGCGGCTGAACGGTGATCACGACGCGCTCGATGCCCTCATCGAGCAGCAGAACTACCGGCTGGCGTTGTGGCGCACAGCGAGCCGCGACCTCGGCTATCGACGCTTCTTCGACATCAAGGACCTGGCAGGCCTGCGGGTCGAGGAGGCCGAGGTCTTCGCCGCCACGCACGCTCTGCCTGTCGCATGGGCTCGCCGCGGCTGGGTCCACGGGCTCCGGATCGACCATCCGGACGGCCTGCGCGACCCGGGCGAGTACTTCCGCAGGTTGCGCGAGGCCTTCCCCGACGCCTGGATCGTGGCCGAGAAGATCCTCGAGCCGGGTGAGCAGTTGCCGGCCGACTGGCCCATCGCCGGGACTACGGGGTACGACTACCTCAACCTCGTGGGCGGCCTGTTCGTCGATCCCCTGGGCGAGGAGGCGCTGACGCGCCTGCACGAGGAGGTCACGGACCAGCCGAGCGACTTCGCCGAACTCGCGCACGCGTCCAAGCGGCAGGTGCTCGACGACCTCCTCGGGAGCGAGGTGAGCCGGCTGGTGAGCCTGTTCGTGGCCGTGTGCGAACGCCACCGCCGCCACCGCGACTACACCCGCCGCGAGCTGCGCGCGGCGCTCACCGAGGTCGCCGTCCACTTCCCCGTGTACCGGTCGTACGTGTCGGTGGCCACGGGCGCGGTCGGCGAGACGGATGTGCGGCACGTCGAGCAGGCCGTCGAGGCTGCCATCGAGGCGACGCCCGATGTCGATCCCGAGCTGTTCCGCTTCCTGTGCGACCTGCTCCTGCTCCGGCACCCCGGCTCGCTCGAGGGTGAGTTGGCCATGCGCTTCCAGCAGCTCACCGGACCGGCCATGGCGAAGGGCGTGGAGGACACCGCCTTCTACCGCGACCAGCGGCTCATCGCGCTCAACGAGGTGGGCGGCGACCCGACTCGCTTCGGGGTCGATCCGGGACGCTTCCACGACGCCTGCTCGCAGGCGCAGGCCACGCACCCGACGCGGATGCTCGCCTCCACGACGCACGACACCAAGCGCAGCGAGGACGTGCGGGCGCGGCTGGCGCTGCTCTCCGAGACACCCGAGCGGTGGGCCGAGGCGGTGCGTCGCTGGAGCGAGCACAACCACCGCCATCGGCAGGGCGCCTTGCCGGACGGTCCGACCGAGTACCTCCTCTACCAGACCCTGGTGGGGGCGTGGCCCATGGACGAAGTGCGCCTGACGGCGTTCCTGGAGAAGGCCATGCGCGAGGCCAAGCGGCACACCTCGTGGACGGCGCCCGACGAGCGCTACGAGCAGACCGTGATGGCGTTCGCGCGCGCGCTCCTGCACGACCAGGCGTTCCGGTCCCACCTGGAGGCCTTCGTCGCCGACCTCGTCCATCCCGGCAGGCTCAACGGCCTGGCGCAGACCTTGATCAAGCTGACGGCCCCGGGCGTGCCGGACGTCTACCAGGGGACGGAGCTCTGGGACCTCAGCCTGGTCGATCCCGACAACCGCCGGCCGGTCGACTTCGCCCTGCGGCGCCGCATGCTCGCCGAGCTGGAGCAGCTCGCGCCCGAGGCCATCGTCGAGCGCATGGACGAGGGGCTGCCGAAGCTGTGGGTGGTGCGTCAGGCGCTGCGCGCGCGGCGCTTGCGCCCGCAGAGCTTCGGTCCAGCGGGCACGTACCGGCCGCTGTCGGCGCAGGGGTCGATGGCGGATCGCCTGGTGGCCTTCGCTCGCGGCGAGGACGTCGTGGTGGCGGTGCCGAGGCTGGTGATGGGTCTGGCGGACGGCTGGGGCGACACCGCCCTCGAGCTGCCGAGCGGCGACTGGCGCGACCTGATGAGCGGCGACGTGTGGTCGGGCGGGCCAGTGCCGATCGCGGCGCTGCTGGGGCGTTTCCCGGTCGCGCTGTTGGTTGGAGGGGAGGTGCCGTCGTGGCGTTGATCCGTGTCTGGGCGCCGCGCCCCGCGCAGGTCGCGCTGGCGTGCGGCGATCGGGTCGTACCGATGACCCGTTCCGATGGTGGTTGGTGGTCGCTCGACGCGCCGTTCGTCGAACACGGCGTCGACTACGGCTTCCTCGTCGACGGTGAGGGTCCGTTGCCCGATCCGCGCTCGGCCTGGCAGCCCCACGGCGTCCACGGCCGCTCGCGCTGGTTGGACCACGGCCGCTTCGAATGGAGCGACGGCGGCTGGCGAGCAGCGCCGCTGGCGTCCGCCGTCATCTACGAGCTCCACGTGGGTACCTTCACGCGCGAGGGCACGTTCGAGGCTGCCGTCGAGCGGCTCGATCACCTGGTCGACCTCGGTGTCACGCACGTCGAGCTCCTGCCGGTCGCCGCGTTCCCGGGCGAGCGCGGTTGGGGCTACGACGGCGTCGCCCTGTACGCGCCCCACCAGGCGTACGGCGGCCCCGAGGGCCTCGCGCGCCTGGTCGACGCGTGTCACCAGCGTGGTCTGGCGGTACTGCTCGACGTGGTCTACAACCACCTGGGGCCGGACGGGAACTACCTGGGGCGGTTCGGGCCGTACTTCACCGACCGCTACGTCACGCCCTGGGGTGAGGCCGTCAACGTCGATGGTCCGGACAGCGACGAGGTACGCCGCTTGTTCCTGGACAACGCCCTCATGTGGCTGCGCGACTACCACCTGGACGGGCTGCGCATCGACGCCATCCACGCCATCGTGGACACGTCGGCCGTGCACCTGCTGGAGCAGCTCGCGGTGGAGGTGGAAGCGCTCGAGGGCGAACTCGGCCGGCCGCTGGCACTGATCGCCGAGAGCGACCTGAACGATCCGCGGGTGGTTCGCCCGCGCGCCGTGGGCGGCTACGGCCTTCACGCCCACTGGAACGAGGACTTCCACCATGCGCTGCACGCGCTGCTGACGGGCGAGCGGGACGGCTACTACCGCGACTTCGGACGGCTCGCGGACCTAGCCAAGGTGCTGACGCAAGGTTACGTGTACGACGGCGCCTACTCCGAGCATCGGCGCCGACGCCACGGGCGCCCGGCGACCGGGCTGGCGGGCCGGCAGCTCGTGGGGTGCCTGCAGAACCACGATCAGATCGGCAACCGCGCCTTGGGCGAACGCACCAGCCAACTCCTCTCGCCGGAGCTGCTGCAGGTCGGCGCGGCCCTGGTGCTCACCGCGCCGTTCGTGCCGATGCTGTTCCAGGGCGAAGAGTGGGGCGCGTCGACGCCGTTCCTGTACTTCACCGATCACACCGAGCCCGAGCTGGCAGAGGCCGTGCGCCGCGGACGCGCGGAGGAGTTCGCCGCCTTCGGCTGGTCGCCCGACGACATCCAGGACCCGCAGGCCGAAGCGACGTACCAACGCTCGCAACTCGATTGGGACGAGCCGCAGCGATCGCCGCACGCGGAGGTCATGAGCTGGCATCGCTCGCTGCTCGCGCTGCGGCGACGCCTTTCGAGCCTGAGTGACGGTCGCCTGGAGCGGGTGAGCGTCGATTTCGACGAAGCGGCGCGGTGGCTGGTGATGACGCGCGGCGCGGTACGCGTGGTGTGCAACCTGCACGAAGAGCGTCAGCGGATCGCGTGTGCGTCAGCGCGCGCGAGCGAACTGGTGCTGTGCTCGGAGCGCGACGTGGTG
>PWQI01000051.1 GCA_003556805.1 Trueperaceae bacterium
CCTGCCCCGTACTTGGGCGCTTGGAGCAGGTGGAGCCAGTAGCGCAACCGGCCATCGCAGGAGCGGGTCATCATCGTGCCGATCCGGCACGCGACGCCTCCTCGGTGGACTCACCAGCCGTCCCGAGGAGGCACCATGACTCGATCCACAGCGCTCCACCACCACCCAGAACCGAGAGCGCCCAGGCAACGTCGCGCAGCGACCGCGATCGGGGTCGGCACCCTGGCGCTGCTCCTCGGCGCCTGCGGGGTCATCGCCGCCTTCGTGCCGCCCATATCGGTCGGCGACCCGCTCGGCGTTGACGGCCAGGTGGTCACCGCCGCGCTCCAAGACGGCACCATCACGACGCAGAGCACCACGCATCTCGACACGACCCGCAGCCTCGACGTGCCCGACCTCGAGGCGAACCTGCACGGCTTCAGCCTCGCGAGCTTCCACACCAACGGCGGCCTCGCCAACCAGATGACGCTGAGCGTCCCCACCGACGACTCGGCCTCCGACCATCACCCACGGATCACGATCACGCGCGCCCTGATCGAAGCCCGGCTGTGGGACGACGTCAACGGCAGCGTCACGTTCACGCACGACCGCACGCTGGCACTGCCGTTCGAGCGGACCTCGTGCACGCTCGACGCGTGCACCTACGCGTACGCCGGAACCGAGACGCTCGCGGACGTGCTGGACCTGGAGATCACCGACCGCTCCACCCTCGAGAAGCTCGTCTCCATCCTCGTCCTGCGCGAGACCGAGACGCCGAACCAGGGTACCTTCCGCGTCGCCTTCGAGATCGAGGCCGGTACGGATCTCAGCGGCTACGAGGCGACCTTCACGCTGACCTCGCGAGGGAGCGTCATCCGCCTCGGCGGCTGAGGCCGCTGGCACCCACGCTGCCGTTCACGCGCCATCGTGAGCGTCACGGTGTGACGTCAGAAGTGGACGATCGGGTCGGCAGCGGCCAGCCGCACACCCCCGAGACCCTCGACGGGCGCTGGGATCGGGCGGCTCTCCGTGGTGCCGTCGCCCAGCTGCCCATGGCGGTTGTCGCCCCAGGCCCAGAGGCTGCCGTCCTCCATGACCGCCACGGAGTGGATCGAGCCGCCGGCTGCCGCCAGCACGCCCGACACGGCCGAGACCTCCACCGGCGCGAACCGGTGCTCCCTGCTGCCGTCACCGAGCCGGCCGAAGTCGTGGCGACCCCACGCCCAGAGGCGCCCGTCGGCCGTGATCGCGAACGAGTGGTCGGCACCCGCAGCGACGCTAAGCGCACCCTCGAAGCCTGAGAGGTGCGTCGGCGTCGTGAGCCGCCACTCGTCCCCGGTCTCCATGCCCAGTTGCCCGTGTTCGTTGAAGCCCCAGGCCCAGACGCTGCCGTCGCCGCCGACCGCAAGCGCGTGTTCCGAGCCGGCGGCGATGCTCAGCACCTCCGAGAGACCGACGACCTCGACGGGGCGGTCGTGCTGGACGGTGCTGTCGCCACTGCCGACCTGACCGGATTGGTTGCGGCCCCACCCCCACACGGTGCCGTCCTCGAGGAGCGCCAGCGCGAAGATCTCCCCCGCCGCGACGCTGCGCACACCGGACAGCTCCTCGACCTGCACCGGCATCGACATACGGATGTCGAGCATCACCACGCCGAGCTGACCGCCCGCGTTGGACCCCCACGTCCACACGGAACCGTCCGCGAAGGCGGCGATCGAGAAGAAGTCGCCCGCGGCGATGCTTCGGGCACCCATCAGGCCCGGGACCTGCACCGGCGTGAGCTGGTCCTCCCTGCTCTCGTCTCCGGCCTCGAAGCTGGTGTTCCGACCCCACGCCCAGACGCTGCCGTCCTCGAGGAGCGCCAGCGAGTGGGCGCCACCGGCGGCGACGCTGCGAACGTTCGTCAAGCCCGCCCCCTGCACCGGCACCGCACGGTTCTCCGTGGTCCCGTCGCCGAGTTGCCCGTGGTGGTTCCGGCCCCACGCCCACACGGTCCCGTCGTGGAGAACCACCAACGAGTGGTGCCCGCCGGCGGCGAACGACCCAGGCTGCGACAGCGCCACCGCGACGTCCGCGACGGCCAACGCCGTCGCGCCTACGGACGGCGAGCCACCACGCTTGGTGAGCGCCTCGGCGGAGGCTACAGCGAGCAGCGCCACGATCAAAACGACCATCCACACACGTACCATCACGACCACCTCTTCACGAGAACGACGAAGCGACGATTTCCAGCGGAAATGAACTTCGGCATGGTATCCGAAGGCCGCTCGCGTTGGCAACCCACGTCGCCTCAAGCGACGTGCTCCGCGCTGGTGCGCGGAGCACGTTCGAGCCTTCCGTAGGTGGCGACGGTTACCGCACGAGCGTGAACACCACATCGCTTACCGGCGCCACCCCCGCGATCGACACCGTCCCGATCAGCCGATCGTCCACGAAGCGGCCGTCGAAGGCGAGCACGCGGTTTGGGCTATCGAGGCTGAGGCCGTCATCGAGGCCCAGACGTCCACTGAGCGAGACGAAACTGCCCGTCTGGAGGCGGAACAGCGCCACGTTGTAGGAGAGCGAGGCGTCGGCCGTCACGTCCGTGAAACGCTGGCGGAAGGTGATCTCGAGGTCCACCGGCAGGCGCAGCGTCGGTCCGCCCGTCAGGCCGACCGTGACGTCGAAGCGAGCGGCCCACGTCTGCCCGTCCACGTTGCGCAAGAACGGGCCGAAGCCCGGCACGCAGGCGGCCAGTGTGAGCATGGCCGTGATCGCGATCACGATGCGGGTGCGGGTGCGGTTCAAGGTCGGTCACCGTTCCTCTCGACGGGCGCACCGGTCCATGGACCGTGCCGAACGCGCCTCTCACCATCATGCATCGCCGCCGCGACCACCATCGTCGATCTGCGCATCCCACCCGACCGCAGCGGGCTCCAGATGGTGCGGCGTCCTCGGCGTGTGGGACGTGTGCCCGTGGCGAGCGGCCGAACCGGCGCGGATGATGATTCAGTCTGAATGAACCGCGTGAAGCGGGGAGGCGGATGATCGTGCACGGTCCACGGCTCGGCATCGATGTTGGCTCGACGACGGTGAAGCTCGCAGTCGCAGAGGGCACGACCGGACGACTGGTTCACGCCGCCTACCGCCGCCACCACGCCGAACAGGCGGAGACCGTCGCACGGCTGCTCGCCGAGATCCCGGCCGGGGTGCTCACGAGCGACGCGGAGGTCTCGGTCGCGGCCTGCGGCAGCGGCGCGCGGCCGCTGGCCGACCGGCTCGGCACTGCGTACGTGCAAGAGGTCGTGGCCAACGCGATCGCCGTCCGCGCGCTGCATCCCAAGGCGCGCACCGCGGTCGAGATCGGCGGCCAGGACGCCAAGATCGTCTTCTTCCAGCGCGACGACACCACGGACCAGTTGATCGCGTCCGACATGCGCATGAACGGCGTCTGCGCGGGCGGCACCGGCGCCTTCCTGGACGAGATCGCCACGCTGCTCCAGGTTCCCGTCGAGGCGTTCGACGCCCACGCGGCGCGTGGACGCACCGTCCACCACGTCAGCGGCCGTTGCGGCGTGTTCGCCAAGACCGACATCCAGCCGCTGCTGAACCAGGGGGTGAAGACCGAAGACTTGGCGCTCTCCACGCTCCACGCCGTCGCCTGCCAGACGATCGGCGGCCTGGCCCAGGGGACGCCCATCCGGCCGCCGGTCGTGTTCGAGGGCGGCCCCCTGACCTTCATGCCCACCCTGATCCGCGTCTTCGCCGAGCTGCTGGGGCTCGCGCCAGAGGACGCGATCGTGCCCGACCGCCCCGAGACGATCGTCGCGTACGGCTGCGCCCTCGCCGCCGGCGAACCGGCGCCCGACACCGGGCGGATGTGGACGCTGGCGGACCTGCTCGCCGAGCTGCGCACACCGCGCGACCGCACGGTCGAGGACGGCGTCCCCGCGCGTCCGCTGTTCGCCGACGCCGCGGAGCTCGCGGCCTTCACGGCCCGGCACCCACAGCCGCCGCCACTCAGCGACCTCGACGCCGCTCCCGGTCCGCTCGACGTGTACATCGGGATCGACGCGGGCTCGACCACCAGCAAGCTGGTCGCGCTCGACGCGGACGGCGCGGTGCGCTACGGACACTACGCCCCCAACCGGGGGCGCCCGCTGGACGTGCTCCAGGGCGCCTTGCTCGACCTCCAGTCCAAGGCGCGGGACCGCGGCGTGGCGCTGCGTGTACGAGGCGTCGGCACGACCGGGTACGGCGAGCGCCTGGCGGCCGCGGCCTTCTCCGCCGATCACCACCTCGTCGAGACCGTCGCACACGCCCGCGCCGCCCTACGCGAGGCACCCGACGCCGACTTCGTGCTCGACATCGGCGGGCAGGACATGAAGGCGGTCTTCCTCGAGGGTGGCGTCGTCACCTCGATCACCGTCAACGAAGCCTGCTCCAGCGGCTGCGGCGCCTTCC
>PWQI01000153.1 GCA_003556805.1 Trueperaceae bacterium
ACGGAGCGTGTTGGCGACGATGCAGGAGCGCTCGGCGATCGTGACGAGCCGCGCCAGCAGCGCGTCGTCGCCACTGGCACGCACGTGCAGGTGGGCAGCCGAGAAGCGTGGGGGCGCGTCCTCGAGGTCGCCGCGCACCTCGACGCGGACGTCGGTGAGTGCCGCCTCGCGGGACGCGATCGCAGCCAGCAGCGTGCTCGTGAAGCACCCCCCAAGCGCCGCGAGCAGCAGTTCACCGCCCATCGGCCCGCGGTCGCTGCCCCCCTTCGCCACTGGACGGTCGACCACCAACGTGTGTTCACGGACGCGAGCGGCGCTGGCGCTCGGACCGGCCTGCTCGAGGGTAACGACGATCGTGTTCGCCATGCTGGGCCTCCCACCGCGGTCTGCGCCCTGGCGCGCCGCCTCGCCCGAGGGTACGTCGCTGCGGCCGAGGCGGTCGGTCGCCATCGCGACCGCACCGCGCGGGCTACGCTGCGGCGTGCACTTCGACCTCGAACACCCCGTGCTCGTGTACGCCTGCGACATCGACGGCTGCCTCGCGGCGGTCGGCCATGCGGCGTACGATCTCGTCGCCCTGCAGGCGCTGGCCGAGCGCAACCGCGCCAGCGAGGACGACCCCACCATCCCCGCCCTCACGTTCGTGACGGGGCGCCCGCACGCCTACGTCGACGCCCTCATGCAGGCCCTCGACGTGCGGCTGCCGGCGTCGTTCGAGAACGGCGTCGGGCTCGCCACCCGGCACCCGTACGAGGCCTGGTTGATCGACGAGGCTGAGGCGGCGAGGGGCGCGATGGACGAGGCTCGCTCGCTGCTCGAGGCGCACGACGAGGTCTTCCTCCAGTTCGGCAAGGTCGCCTCGCTCAGCGTGTTCGACGCCACGGGCGAGCGCGATGTCCCAGCTCTGGCCGCCTTCCTGCGCGCGTTCGTCGCCGAGCGGTCGCTCGGCGTCGACGTCGACCCCTCGACGGACTGCGTGAACCTGCTGCTCCCCGGCATCGACAAGGCGGTCGGCTTCGAAGCGCTGTGCGAAACGCTCGACCTGCCCGAGGCGGCCGTGGCCGGGGTCGGCGACAGCGTCGGCGACGTGGCGTGGCTGCGGCGCTGCGGCGTCAGCATCGCACCGGCGGGTGCGGTGAGCGAGGTCAAGGACGTCGTCGACGCGGTCTCGGACCTGTTCGATGTCGCGGCTGCCCTGGAGGCGTACGACGCGCTCATCGCGGCCAACCGGGTGCTTGCAGCGCGGTAGGATCGCCAAGATGATCGGACCACTCACGGGCAAGGTCGCGCTCGTCGCCGGCGCCACGCGCGGCGCCGGGCGTGGCATCGCGGTGGCGCTCGGCGAGGCGGGCGCGACGGTGTACTGCACCGGTCGCAGCTCGCGCACGTCGCCGCGCCCGAAGCGGCCCGACGACGCGAGCCCGTTCGAACTGCGCGGTCGCCCCGAGACGATCGAGGAGACCGCCGAGCTGGTCGAGGCCGCCGGTGGCACCGGCATCGCGGTGCGGATCGACCACACCGACGAGATCCAGGTCGAGGCCTTGCTGGCCCGCATCGAACGCGATGGCGGCCGCCTCGACGTGCTGGTCAACGACGTGTGGGGCGGCGACGCGCTGACCGAGTGGGGCGTGCCGTTCTGGGAGCTCGACCTCGCCAAAGGACGCACCATGCTCGAGCGCGGCCTGTTGTCGCACCTGATCACGGCACGCCACGCGGCGGGGCTCATGGTGAGCGCCGGGAGCGGGCTGGTGGTCGAGATCACCGACGGCGAGCGGCTCGATTACCGTGGCACGCTCTTCTACGACATGGTCAAGACCAGCGTGATCCGCGCAGCGTTCGCGATGTCCGAGGAACTGCGCCCGCACGGCGTGGCGGCTCTGGCGCTCACGCCAGGGTTCCTGCGCTCCGAGGCGATGCTCGAGCACTTCGGCGTCAGCGAGGCCACCTGGCGCGACGCCGTGGCGATCGACCTCAACTTCGTCCACTCCGAGACGCCGCGCTTCGTCGGACGCGCCGTGGCAGCGCTGGCCGCCGACCCGGACGTGATGGAGCGCAGTGGCCGCGTGTGGTCGTCGTGGACGCTGGCGCGCGACTACGGCTTCAGCGACGTCGATGGCGCCCGACCCGACTGGGGCACGCATGCCGATCGCCAACCGTTCGGGCGCGCCGCGCGCGCGGCGCATCGGCGCTTCCTGCGTGCCTTCGAGCGCGACGACGCCTGAGCATGCCCGCACCGAGGACCACGGTAGGCTCGGTCAGCGCCGCGGCGCGCGGGCGCCGCCCGGCAGCGGCCACCTTGCCATGACCCACGCCCCCTACGTCACCCACTTGCTCGCTCTGGCGACGCGCACCCGAGACCCGCTCCGTCTCGCGGTCGCCTTGCGTGTGCAGCACCCGGAGTGGGGTGCGCGAGCGACCTATACCGCCTACGGCGTGCGCGACCTGCTCGATCACCTCGGCTGGCCGCTCGACACGACGCTGCCGAACCGCTTCGAGGCGTTCGCGCAGGAACTCGCCGACGCCCACCCCGAACCGTTGTGGGCGCTGCGGCGTAGCCAGATGCGGCAGCTGTTGTCGTTGATCGAGCGTCCGCAGCCGCTCACGCTGCGCCAGCGCCGCGGGGCTCCTGGGGTCGACGGGGCGTTGGCGCCCTTGCTCGTCGCCTGTGCTGATCGCGGCTTGACCCTCGCCGACATCCGCCATGCGCTCGGGATCGAACTGGGGCTGTCGCGCTCGGGGCTCGTCGGCGTAGGCGGCGCGGCCGGCACCGACGACTCGGGCGGGTCCGACGTGGCCGGACCCGGCGTTGCGGGTCTGACGGGTCTCGTCGCGGCGCTGGCACCCTGGCGCGAGGAGGTGGGTGGCCTCGAGCTCGGGCACTACGTCGACGTGTTGCGCCGCAGCGATCGCGAGTTCCACCCCGACGTCCTGCGGGCGGCGACCTTACGCGACCTGGCGGCCCTCGGCCGCGCCTCGATGCCCAGCCCAGAGCAGCGCCTGGAGGCGAGCCTCGCCGAGTTGGTCGAGCACGACGACGACGACGAGGACGCCTTCGTGGTTCCGGCGCGTCGTGGGGCGATGCAGGCATGACGCGGCTGCTGCCCTCGTTCGCCGACCTCATGCTGCTGCCGACGCTCGTCGACCCCGACGCCGAGGTGCGGCTCGAACACGATCGGATCGTGGTCAGGAGCGCGCAGCAGACGCTCATGCGGCAGACGCTCGCGGTCTACCCACACGTCGCCGCGCGGGTTCGCGGGGACGACGAACTGGTGCTCGAGCCGCTCGTGCCTGCTCGGGCCCGCGTGGTCCTGGTGTGGCCCGCGGGTGAGACGGTGGGCGTCACGGTGTGGCCCAACGGCTTCGTGTCGATCAGGCGCGCCGACGCCACGCTCGACGCGTCGCTGGAAGGCGACGGCGTAACGCTGGTGGAGTGCCCTGACGGAGAGACGTTGGCCGAGGCCCTCGCCCGGCTCGAGACGTGACGCTGCCGGGTCGGTGCGGCGGTGCTCAGGGCTCGGCGGCGAGCTGCTCCTCGTCGGCTTCTGCCTCACGGAGCCGGAACAGCACCTCCTCGTACTCGAGGGTCCACGGTTCGTCGCGCTCGACCGCGTCAAGGCATGTGCCGCAGACGAGACCGAGCACCTCGGCGGGACGTTCGTGGCAGAGCTCGCACAGGCCTTCTTCAGGGATCGCTGGCGTGAGACCGACGTCGCTGTCCATGTGCGCCTCCTTCACTCCAGCCTAGGGCATCGCGACCGGTCGCACGGTCGACGCGCCGACGCGTGTGAGCAGCGTGGTCGGGGACGGTACCCTGGCGCGTGAGCCGACCACAGCGCCTCGCGTTCTGGACCCTGTGCGGCGCGATGGGGCTGGTGACGCTGACGCTTGCGACGGTCGCCACGGCGGTGCCTTTGTACGCCGTGGCGCTCGGCCTCGACGCCGCCACCGTCGGCCTCCTGGTGGCGCTCCCGAACGTGTTCCCCGTGCTGCTCGCCGTGCCCGCCGGCCGAGCCGTCGACGGGAAGGGGGCGCTGCGCTGGATGCTGGTCGGGAGCCTCGGGTTGGTGAGCGCACCGCTGATCGTCGCCACGGTCGGCGGCACCGGCGCGCTGGTGGCCGGCCAGCTGCTGCTCGGGCTCTTCCACGTGTTCCTGACGCTGGCCTCGCAGGCGTTCGTGGCGACGCTCGGAACGCGAGCGAGCTTCGAGCGCGACTTCGCGTGGTACTCGACCTCGCTCGCCGCGGGTCGGCTCGGTGGGCCGCTGCTGGCAGGGGTGATGATCGACGCCGCCGGGTTCCGGCCGGCGTTCGCGGTCGTGACCGGCGCCCTGCTGCTCAGCACGGTCCTGATCGCCACCTTGCGGCGGTGGCGACCCGAGCCCGACGCGACCGTGGCCACGCCACGTCAGGCCCG
>PWQI01000390.1 GCA_003556805.1 Trueperaceae bacterium
GCCCGCTCGAGCGCCTGCTCGATCGTGTCGGTGGTCAGCACCCCGAAGATCACCGGCGTGCCGGTCGCGTTCGCCGCGTCGGCGACGCCGCTCGCGACCATCGAGCAGACGTAATCGTAGTGGCCGGTTGCGCCGCGGATCACGCAGCCGAGCGCGATCACGACGTCGACGTCCGGACGGGCCGCGAGGGCGCGCGCCACGACCGGGATCTCCACCGCACCGGGCACCCAGGCCACGACGATGTCATCGTCATGCACGCCGTGCCGCCGCAGGCCGTCAACGGCCCCGTCGAGCAGGCGTCGGGTGATGAGATCATTGAAGCGCGAGACGACCATCGCCACGCGCAGCCCGGCGCCCTCGAAGCGTCCTTCGATATGTGTCATGCCGGCATGATGGCACGACCGGCGAGCTTGGGCCGCGGCCTAGCCCACGCTCCTGGGCACGCCCGAACGGCGCCGCACGCCCGACCACGCGACGCTCCTGCGCGGCGTCACCGTGCGGCGGCCGAACCCGGGTCGCGCTTCAGTCGCTCGCGCCGTTGCCGCGCCGGTCGAGGTTCTCGAGGGTCATGTTGGTGCCGTAGGAGTACATCACCACATCTTCGACCGCATTCTGAACGCTGTACACCAAGCCACCGTCCCGCAACCGCGCTACCACCAGGTTCCACCCCCTGCGGAGATCGAAGGTGGCCTGCGTTGCACGCAGTTGCACGTCGTCGGTGACGTAGACCAGGTTGAAGTAACCGAACGGGTCGGTAAGCTCCGGCGGCGCCCGGAAGAACCATGCGTCGAACAGGTTGTCGTAGCGACCCGTGGCGTTGACGTCGTGATAGGGCTGCAGCCAGGCGGTGGCATAGCGCACGCCCTCGCGCTCGACCACGAACTCGTTGCCGATCATGAACGCCAGGGGGAAGGCCCCGCTGTGCAAGGTGCGCAGGTCGCGGTCCTCGGGGACCATGCCGTCGGTCGAGAGACTGAACGTCCCGCCCACCATGCGCACCGAGCCGATCTCGCGGGCGCCTTCACCGAGGTCCACGAACAGGCCCAGGCGCATCTCGGTGGGGAGCTCCACCAGCTCGTCGATCTGGGTACCGCTGACGCGGACGTTCTGCTGGGCGAGCACGAAGCCGCCGAGCGCCACGAGGGCGAGTGCCAGCAGGAAGGATCGTCGCATGCATGTCTCCACGGTGTCGATCACCGTTCCTCGGACCCCGGCGTACCGGTGCCCCGGGGTTCGAATGGCCTCGGGTGGCGGGCTCGAATCGCGGCGACTGGCCACGACCGTCGACCAGATCGTTGGTGCGAAGCACGATCGGTCGGCCACCCCGTCGTCGTACGTCGGTATATCACGCCGGAGGATGAGAGCGGGTTCCACGCGGATGAAGGTCTGCTGAACGAACCCCGCTCAGGGGGCCGACCCACATGCCTTAGGCGGCGTACCCCTCGGGGTGCGCCTGGCGCCACCGCCAAGCGTCGGCCACGATGCCATGCAGCCGCGGACGCTCTGGCCGCCAACCCAGCTCACGCATCGCCAGACTGGCGTCGGCCACGAGCACTGGGGGATCGCCCGCGCGCCGCGGCCCCACCCTCGTGGGCACCTCACGGCCGGTGACGTCGCGCACGGCATCGATCACCTCCGCCACGCTGGCGCCGGCACCGTTGCCGAGGTTGTAGGCCTTCGCTCGACCGGGTTCGAGCGCCTCGAGCGCGCGCACGTGCGCGTCGGCCAGGTCGAGCACGTGGATGTAGTCGCGAACGGCGGTGCCGTCGGCGGTCGGGTAATCGTCGCCGAACACCTCCACGGCGTCGCGTGCGCCGACGGCGGCATCCAGGACGATGGGGATGAGGTGCGATTCGGGCCGATGGTCCTCGCCCCTCTCGCGGCTGGCGCCGGCGGCGTTGAAGTACCGCAGCGCCACCGACGCCAGCCCAGTGGTGCGGGCCAGCCACTGCATGGCCCGCTCGATCTGCAACTTCGTCTCCCCGTACACGCTCTCGGGCGCCAGTTCGGCGGTCTCGGGGATGGGCGTACGGTCGGGCGTGCCGTAGAGCGCCGCGGTGGACGAGAAGATCACGCGGGAGAGACCTTCGGCGGCCACGGCCCGCAACAGCGCCAACGTGCCCGCGACGTTGTTGTGGAAGTAGCCGTGCGGATCGCGCATCGAGTCGCCCACGAGCGAGGCCGCCGCGAAGTGCAGCAGCGCCTCGCACGGATGCTCGCGTAGCGCACCCTGCACCGCCGCCTCGTCTGCGACATTGGCCTGCACGAAGCGGGCCGCGGGATGCACGGCCCGGCGATGACCGCTCCGGAGGTCGTCGATCACCAGCACCTGGTGCCCGGCGGCGATGAGCACCTCCACCGTGACCGAGCCCACGTAACCGGCGCCGCCCGTGACGAGGAGTCGCATACCCGGCATGCTACCTCCTCGCCGCGAGTTGGAGCGGCCCACCGCGAGCTGGAGCGGCCCACCGTATCCTGGCCAGGGCCGCGTCGAGCTTCGCTCCCCTGGACCCGGCCTGCGCCGAGCCAGGCCGCCCGGGTCATACTGAGAGGGTACGGGAGGAGCATCAGCATGAGCGCGCAGACCAGCAGCAGCACCGCCCCCGCCACCACCAGCTCGCTGAACGCCGGCCTGATCTGGTTCGACGGTCGCATCGTGCCCGAGGCCGAGGCGACGGTATCGGTCCTCACCCATGCCCTGCATTACGGCACCAGCGTCTTCGAGGGCATCCGTGCCTACGAGACCGATCGCGGCGCCGCGGTGTTCCGGCTGCGCGAACACAGCGAGCGCTTGCTCGCCTCGGCCAAGATCCTGGGGATGCCCACCGAATGGACCGCCGACGATGTCGACCGGGCGATCCTCGAGACGATCCGCGCCAACGAGCGCGCCAGCTGCTACGTCCGTCCGTTGATCTGGTACGGCGCCGAATCGCTGGGGGTGAACCCGGGGCGTAACCAGGTGCACATGATGGTCGCCACGCTCCCGTGGGGCATCTACTTGGGCGAAGACGCGGTTCGCAAGGGCGCAGCGCTGCTGACCTCCTCGTGGCGCCGCTCGTCGGGCGACATCATGCCGACCAAGGCCAAGGCCGGCGGCAACTACGTGAACTCGGTGCTTGCCAACGCCGAGGCGCGCGAACTCGGCTTCGACGAAGCCCTGCTGCTCGACAAGGAAGGCTTCGTGGCCGAGGGCTCGGGCGAGAACATCTTCTTCCTGCAGGGCGGCACCCTTTACGCCATCGCCCACTCGGTCAACCTGCGCGGCATCACGCGTGACACCGTGATCACGCTGGCGCGCGACATGGGCACGCCGATCGAAACCACCATGGCCACACGCGACGAGCTCTACACCGCGGACGAGGTGTTCATGGTCGGCACGGCCGCCGAGGTCACACCCATCGCCTCCATCGACAAGCGTCCGATCGGCGACGGCGTCGCGGGCCCGTACGCGCTGGCGATGCGCGAGCGCTACCTCGAGGTGGTGAGCGGCAAGGTCCCCGCGTATCACGACTGGTTGACCTTCGTGTACGACTGAGCAGGCGCGCTCCTTGCGTGCCCGAACGCGCCGCGCGTGCCTGCATGAAGGCCCATCGACAGCCCACCGCGGTCGACGGCCTGCGTGTCAGAAACTCGTGCGACGGGCATCAGAGGGTCGTAAGCGACGCGCCGCTAGCGTGGGCGCATGTTCACCCCCTGGCTCGCGACCATCGGCGCCATCTTCCCGATCGGCCTCGTCATGCGCCGGCCGCCAGTGGCACGGAGTCGCCGACCGCACCCTGCGGCGCGTGGCGCGACCGGGGCCAGGCCGACGGACGACCGCGCGGCCGCCAGCGAGACCGTCGCCGCGCCGCTCGAGGTGCCCGGCGCGGCGTACGTGCGACCGCGCCGCCCCGACCCCGACTACCTGTACGTCGTCCCCTACGTCCCGAGCGATGCGGCGCCGGCGCATCTGCGCGCCCACCCGCGGATCCGCAACCCCTTCCGCGCCTTTCCGCGACGTGCCGCCGACCTCGTCGGCCTCATCGACGGCCGGGCCGGTCAGGCCTGAGCGGAGCACCGGTCCGGCGGCGCCGTTTCGACCGCACCGTTCAGTACTGCTCAGTACTGCCCTAGCAAGCCCCGGTTCACCGCACGACGCTCGGCCACGCGGAAGGCCACCAGCCCGGCGCTCAGGTACACCGCACCGTTGAGCAGCAGCGACAGCCAGTCGCTCGGGCCGAACGCCCCCAGCGTGACGCCGTCGACGAGCCCCTGCCGGACCATGTCGATGCCCTTCACGACGGGGGCCAGCTCCAACCAGGGAGCGACCGAGAGCGGTACGAAGGCGAAGCCCAGGAAGACGAACTGGAGCACCTGGAGCAGCGCGCTGATCTGCTTGTAGACGAGCGCCAACCCCGCCACCATGAACCCGAGC
>PWQI01000330.1 GCA_003556805.1 Trueperaceae bacterium
CTTGGGCGACCGCCAGGCCGAGCGTGAGCGCGGCAGCGAGCGCGAGGAGCAGTCCTCGCATCGAACGATGGAAACGGTGCATCGTGCCTCCTTCACCGCCAAGGGTAGGCCGCAGTGTCGGGGCCAGGCCGTTCCGCGATGCGCGAGCCGCGTGCTTGGGCCTGGTCGTCAGCGCAGCGCAGCCGCGGGGGCGCGGCTACGATCGCCTTGGGGGTACCCCGACCGTACCCCAACACGCGCGCGGCAGTGGCGACCTGCCCAACAACGCGGCGCCTCGACGCTGCCAGTCACGGAGCACGTGCCGGCGACGCGTACCATCAGTGCTTCGACGCCGGCGCGCCGGCGCTCAACCGCGGTTCGAGGGCACGAAGATCGCCGGCACGTCGCTCAGGTGGACGAAGCGATCCGCCAGGTCGATGAGCGTCTGCGCCGCCGCCTCCCGGAACGCCAGCACCTCGACCCGCAGGCCGCGCTGCTGGGCGAGCTCAAGCAGCGGCACGAAGTCGCCGTCGCCCGACGCCAACACCACCACGTCGAGGCCGTCCCAGGCCCGCACGATGTCGGCCGCGATGCCCATGTCCCAGTCGCCCTCGAGCACCAGCCGGCCCTCGCCGTCGCCGCGGTGCACCCGCACCAGGCGGCGCCGCACCCGGTAGCCGAGCGCCGACAGGCGCGTGACGAAGCCGTACGCGGTGGTGGCGCCCTCGCGCTCGACCACGTAGGCGGTGGCGGCCTTCACCCGGCGGCCGCGCTCGGCCAACGCCAGCAGGCGCTCGTAGTCGACGTTCGCGCCCGCCGCGTCGCGCGCGGCGTAGTACAGGTTCTGGGTGTCGACGAACAGACCCACGCGCTGCTCGTCGTGCTCACCCGGCAAGCGCGGCGGGAGGTTCGCAGGCGCGGCGCTCACTCGGGCGACTCCGGCGGCACCAGGTGCTTCGCCATGATCAGGTTGTCCTCGAACGTGCCGCCGTGCCGGACCTGGCCTCGCTCGACGCCCTCGAGCTCGAAGCCGAGCCGGCGGTACAGCCCGATCGCGGCGACGTTGCCGCTGCGCACGTGCAGGCTGAGCTTGCGCAGCCCCCACTGCCGAGCCCACGCCTCGGCCTCGCTCAGCAGCGCCCGACCGACGCCGACGCCGCGGCTGCCCTGCGCCACCGCGACGGTCAGCCAGGCCACGTGCTCGAGGCGCGCCGCGGCCAGGCGCGACGCCTCGCACCAGCCGACCGCGCGCCCACCGCGCTCGGCCAACCACACCACCGCCCGGTCGCGCGACACGTGCTGGAGGCGCGCGGCCAACGCCGTCTCGGACGGCGGTCCGTCGCCGACGAACCAGCACCCCTCGTCGTAGATCCCCTGTTGCAGCGCGCGCCACACGGCGGCGTCGCCGCGCCGGGCGAACCGTACGCGCGTCGGCGTGCCGGCGGCGCCACGCCCGGCCTCGCTGCGGTCGCGTTGCGTTCCGTCCACGAAGGCAGGATATCGCGCGGCGGGGCCGGGCGCCCGGGCACGGTCGTGGCGACACCACGCCTGGTATCCTCGCGGCCGAACGGCGCCGGGCGCCCTGCGGGCACCGCGCCGTGCATGGAGGAGTCGTGGCGAACCCCAGCTTGAAGCTCGTCACCGCCGAGTCGGTGAACGAGGGACACCCGGACAAACTCGCAGACCGCATCTCGGACAGTGTCCTGGACGCGATCCTGGCGAAGGACCCGAGCGCGCGCGTGGCGTGCGAGACCATGCTCACGACCGGCGTCGCGCTGGTGGCGGGCGAGGTGAGCACAACCACCTACGTCGACATGCAGGCGATCGTCCGCGAGACCGTGCGCGAGGTCGGCTACGTCGACGCGACGTACGGCTTCGACGCCGACCACAGCGCCGTGCTGATCGCGCTCCACGAGCAGTCCCCCGACATCGCTCAGGGCGTCGATCGCGCCTTCGACGCCGACGCCAGCGACGACGACAGTTCCCAGGGCGCCGGCGACCAGGGGCTGATGTTCGGCTACGCCAGCGACGAGACGCCGCAGCTGATGCCGCTGCCGATCATGCTCGCCCACGCGCTGTG
Organism: Trueperaceae bacterium; assembly: GCA_003556805.1. GTDB lineage: Bacteria > Deinococcota > Deinococci > Deinococcales > Trueperaceae > CSSed10-48. The sequence goes on from PWQI01000330.1 coordinate 2,060, forward strand.
CGCCCGACTGGCCGAGGTGCGCAAGGACGGCAGCCTCCCCTACCTCCGCCCCGACGGCAAGGCGCAGGTGACGGTCGCCTACGACGGCGATCGCCCGGTCCACGTCGACACCGTCGTGGTGTCGGCCCAGCACCACCCCGACGTCGACCTCGCCGAACTGCGCGCCGATGTCGAGCGCGACGTGATCTCGGCGGTGATACCCGAGGCGCTGCGAGCCCCGGCGATGCGCGCGTTCATCAACCCCACCGGCCGCTTCGTCGTCGGTGGCCCGCAGGGCGACGCCGGCCTGACGGGACGGAAGATCGTGGTCGACACATACGGCGGCGCGGCGCCGCACGGCGGCGGCGCGTTCAGCGGAAAGGACCCTACCAAGGTCGACCGCAGCGCCAGCTACTACGCCCGCTACGTGGCCAAGCACGTGGTCGCCGCCGGTCTGGCGCGGCGCTGCCAGGTGCAGTTCGCCTACGCCATCGGCGTCGCCAAACCCGTCGGCGCGTACGTCGACACGTTCGGCACGGGCGTCGTCCCCGATGCCGTCCTGGAGCGCGCGATCGCCGACGTCTTCGACGCCAGGCCGGCCTCGATCATCCGTCAGCTCGACCTACGCCGCCCCATCTACCGGGCCACGAGCGCCTACGGTCACTTCGGCCGCGACGGCTTCAGCTGGGAGGCGACCGACCGGGTCGAGGCGTTGCGCAAGGCGGTCGCGACCGCCGCCTGACCGGGCCGACGCGGGCACAAGACCTCCTGCACGGGGCCGCGGTCTGATACAACGGTGCGTATGGCACGTATCGTGTTGGGCCATCGCGACGGCGCGCTCGCCACCAGGCTAGCGCGCACCGTTCTCACCGACCTCGCCGCCGAATGGCCGGACGTGCAGCTGGTGCCTCGCACCCTCACGGGCGCAGCCGACGCCGACGACGATCCCGTCCTCCAAGCGCTCGCCAGCGGCGCCATCGGCCTCGCCGTCGTGGCCTGCGACACCCTGCGGACGCCACTCCCCGAGGGCATCGCCCTGGTCGCCGTCACACGCCGCCTCGAACCGCGACTGGCCCTGGTCACCAAGGGGGCGGTCGGCATGGAAGGGCTCGCATCCCAGGCGCTGATCGGCGTCGGCGCGGACCGCGACCTGCCGTTCCTCAAGGCCCTGTTCCCCGACATGCGCCCCGAGACCGTCGGCACCGACGTCGACCGGGCGCTGGCACGCCTCGCCACGGGCGAACTCGACGCGCTGGTGCTCTCCGCGTCGACGCTCATCATGATGGACCGCCGCGACCACGCCCGGACGCTGCTGGATCCCGACGTGCTGCCGCCGGCGCCGGGGCAGGGCTCGTTGGCGCTGCTGGCCCGATCCGACGACGACCTCGCCGCCGAGGTCGCCTACACGCTGCAGCACCGGCCGAGTTACGACCGCGTGCGCGCCGAGCGCGCGTTCGCCGCCGGGCTGCCCGCCAGGGCGACGGGCGCCCTGGCGACCGTCGACGAGGAGGGCGAGATGCAACTCTTCGGCGCCGTCGCGCTCGGCGGCACCACGCTGCAAGCGAGCGTCAGCGGCGAGGCGCGCGAGGCCGAGGAACTCGGCAGCGAGCTGGCGAAGGACGTCGCGGCACAGCTCGACGCGATGGGCTGAGGCCGGGCGCGAGAGCACGGCCAGCCACACGCCTCAGCGTCCGGCCGCGAGCCTCTCGAGGGCCGCGACGGCATGATCGGGGCCCGGCAGCGACGCCAGATCCTGGGCGACGCCGTGGGCCGCCGACCGGTAGGCCGGGTCGCTGCCGACCGCGTTCACCGCGTCGTTGACCGCCGTGTGCGTGAGCGCACGGTGGTCGAGCACCAGGCCCGCGCCGAGTCGCTCGACCGCGTCTGCGTGGGCGTACTGGTCGGCGCCCATGGGGATCACGACGACGGGCACGCCGCGTGCGAGCGCGCCCAGGGTGGTACCCGTGCCACCGTGGATCACAGCGGCCACGCAACGGTCGAGTATCGGGCCCTGCGGCACGTACGCACACACGTGGACGTCCTCCGTGTCTGGCAGATCGATCACGTCCCGGTCGACCGAGGCACCGTACGTCACGACCGTCGGTCGCCGCGCCATCGCCGCTCCTGCGGCCGCGACGCGTAGCACCTCGGGGAAGTGGCGGGGGAAGACGGTGCCCAGCGTGACGTAGACCGCTCCACGCAGCTGTTCGACCCACTCCGGGACCGGCGCGTCATCGACGACGTCGAGCACGTGTGGCCGGATCGCCACATGCTGGCCGCGCACCGGCGCAGCGCCGCGGTAGCGCTCCGGTAGCGTCGAGACGACCAGGTCGCCGAGGAACCAGTCGCGCTCGACGCTCCGTGGC
>PWQI01000079.1 GCA_003556805.1 Trueperaceae bacterium
CTCACTGCGGCGACGTCGTTGGGAGGCGCGACGCGAAGGGCCTGACGTGACGTGGAGCGCATCAACGTGGGGGGCTCGGTGCCGGGCAGCGTGCCCGACTGGCCCTTCGGGGTGCGTTTGGCTGCGTCGGTAGGTCGTCGCGTATCGCGGTTCGACACCTGCCCGCGCGTCGCGTGCGCCGATCTGCGCACGTCCGCTCGGCACGCGAGCGCGGGAACCGATCGGAGGTGAGTTCCTCGAAGACGTGAACCGTCCAAGACGCACGCTTCAACCCTGCTTCACATGCCGTGCCGTCATGGCACGTCGTCATCACCAAGGGAGGTTCCTCATGCGCACGTTCCTAAGCCTCGTCCTCGCCCTCACGCTCGGCGCTGCAAGCGCCCAGCTGACCTTCTGGACAACGGAGCATCAGCCAGAAAGAATGGATGTCCAGGAGAGACTTGCCAACGAGTTCGAGGCAGCTACGGGGATCTCGGTCGCCGTGGTTCCCGTGGAAGAGGCCCAGATTGCCGAGCGCGTCACCGCTGCCTTTGCCGCCGGTGACCTTCCCGACGTCATCTTCCACCCCGTCAACTACACGGTGACCTGGGCAGAGGCGGGCATCCTCGATACAGCCGCCGCCAGCGAGGTCGTGGACGACCTCGGACAAGACACGTTTGGTGCGGGCACGCTTGCCCTCATGAGCTTCCGTGGGGAGGCCGCTGCCGTGCCGACCGACGGCTGGACGCAGCTGCTCGTCTACCGGGCCGACCTGTTCATGGAGCACGGCCTCGCGTCGCCCACCGATTACGACTCGATCCTCGCCGCCGGTCGTGCGCTGCACGATCCGCCGCACATGTTCGGTTTCGTCGCCGCCACGGACCCGAGCCAGGATTACATGATGCAGGTGATGGAGCACTTGGCGCTTGCCAACGGTGTTCAGCTCGTCGATGACGAGGGCAACATCACCCTCGACCCCCCGGCGATGGTCGAGTTCTTGGAGTTCTACGGCGAACTGGTCGACATGAGCCCGCCTGGAAACCTTTACTGGCTCCAATCGCGAGAGCTCTACCAGGCGGGTCAGGCTGCGATGATCGTCTGGTCACCGTTCATCCTCGACGAGTTGGCCGGACTGCGTGACGACGTCCCGGTTCCCGCCGACGAGCCGCACGAGTCAGGCTGGCTGGCACGCAACAGCGGTTTCGTGACGAGCATCAGTGGGCCCAGCTATCCTGAAGGTGCGGGTTGGACGCAGGTCTCGGGTCTCGGTATCACCGTCGACGCCGACATCGACGCCGCGCAAGAGTTCGTAGCGTACCTGCTCAACGATGGCTACCTCGACTGGCTCGGGATGGCCGCTGAAGGCAAGTTCCCTGTGCGCTACGGCACGCCGGAAGAGCCAACGCGGTTCATCGAGGGGTGGGCTGGACTCGAGGTTGGTGTCACGCGCCTTGCACCGTTGAGCGAGTTCTACTCCGCAGCGGTCATCGACGACCTCATCGCAGGTCTCGAGACGGGTGATCGTTGGGCGTTCCCACAGGGTGAGGGTGTCTTGCTCGGTCGCCTGTACGGAACCCGTATCATGAACGAACTCGTTCGCCAGTTCATCGACGGTGAACGCGACGCGGCCGCGACGGCTGCCCTGCTCCAATCGCGCGTGGAGGCTCTGCGCTAACGGTCGTTCGTGCGGTCGCTCGGGCCTTGTCCCGAGCGACCGCCTCACGTATGCTCTTCAGACCCGTGGGTGTGACGCTCTCACCGATGATGCGCCGGTAGACCGGGAGGACTCTGGATGGCTGTGCGACGCACGACCCTGGCGGCTCGTGAGGCACGGCTCGCGTACTGGATGTTGGCGCCCACCTTCGTCGTCATCCTCGCGATCGTGCTCTTCCCGGTGCTTCTGAACGTCTGGTTGAGTTTCAAGCCGGTCACGCTCGGCGATATTCGTGCACCCGTACCCGTCGCCAACGAGCGCGTCATGCAGACGCCGGACACAGCGGGCGACGAGCTCGTGCTGCGCCTCACCATGCGCAACGGTAGCCAACGCGTGACCCTGTTTGGGGTCGTCTGGGAGAAGACGCTTCCGCCGGGGCTTACGCTCACGACCGTCGACCCACGCTGCACGCAAGAGGGTGCAATCGTCACCTGCACGTTCGGCGACTGGGAGGGTGGGTACCGCGAGACGCTCGAGCTCGCCTTCCGTGCAGGACCCGAGTACTTCGAGGAAGGCGCGCCGGACGTGCGCGATGCACCCACCGACATGCGCGCTCGCGCCGAGAACGTGCTCACCAACTTCGTGTTCACGCTGGAGAATTATGCCCGGGTGCTGACCGGCAGCGACTTCTGGCCGACGCTGCGCACCACGTTGATGTACACGTTCTTCAGTTCGGTGGGCTCCATCCTCCTCGGGCTCTTCGCGGCACAACTGCTGAACTCGAGCTTCGTCGGCCAGGGTGTTCTACGAGGTCTCTTCCTGTTCCCGTACGTGGCCCCAGTGATCGCCTTGGCGTTCGTGTGGGCCTTCTTCCTCGACCCGTTCAGCGGTACGGTGAACGCACTTGGCCAGCGCTGGGAGCTGCTCGACGGCCCCGTCAACTTCCTGGGGCAGCGCTCGGTGGACGTGAGCCTCTTCGGCCTCTCGTTCGCTCTTCCCCTGGCGCTCGCCACGGTCATCGCGTTCAGCTCGTGGAACTACTTTCCCTTCGCCTTCTTGTTCATCCTCGCGAGGCTCCAAGCGGTGCCGGTGGACATGTACGAGGCGGCTGACGTGGACGGCGCTGGCCCCTTTCAGAAGTTCTGGTACATCACGTTGCCGAGCCTCGCTGGCGTGCTTGCGGTACTGTTCCTGCTTCGGTTCATGTTCCTGATCAATAAGTTCGAGGACATCTTCTTGCTTACCGGCGGCGCGGCTGGCACGAAGAACCTGCCGGTGATGATCTATGACGAGGCCTTCGGGCGTGCCGACATCGGGGTGGGCTCGGCGGTCGCGATGATCTTGTTCCTCGTGCTGCTGCTCTTCTTGTTCATCTATTACCGCTTCGCTCCGGAGGCAGAACGATGAGCGTCATCGCATCCCGTGCGCGTCGCGGCAGCCGCTTCAGTGGAGCAGTGATCGGCGCCGTCGTCGGCGCGCTGACCGTGGCAATGGTCGTGTTCATGTGGTCGTTGGCCGCGACCATCGTCGGGGGCATGGTCACCACGCTGCCACTTGGGCAAGCGTTGGTGCTGGGACTCGCCCTAGGCGCCGCGGTCGGCATCTTCTTCGATGGTCGTGACGCGCCTGGCACCGTCGCTGTCGGTAGCGGGCTCGTGCTCGGGCTCGTGTACCTGCTCTTCACGGGCTTCCGGCCGCTCGGGCTCGAGACCGTTCAACCTGTATGGGGCGTTGGGTTCGCATTCCTCACGTTCGCACTGTCGGGTCACCTCGTGCGCTACGGTTTGCGCGACATCGACGTCAGGGTTGCGCGCCGAGACGTCATCGAGCGTGTGATCGTGCGGTTGCTGCGAGGCTTCGGCTTCTCTTTCTTCACCCTCATCATCTTGTTCCCGTTCTGGTACATGCTCTCCGCGTCGCTCAAGAGCCGCGCGGCCATGCTGCGCGACCCGGCCAACATCGCCATCGAGTTCGGTCTGGGCTTCAGCACCCTAATCCGCGGTTACGTCGAGGTGCTGTTCACGTTCGATTTCTTGCGCTTCATCGGGAACAGCGGGCTCGTCGCCTTCGTGACCATGGTGGTGACGTTGGTCATGGCGGTCCTAGGTGCCTACGCCGTCACGCGCCTGGCGTTCCCAGGACGCACCTTCCTGTCGCGCTCGATCCTGCTCATCTACATGTTCCCAGCCATCGTGCTGGTGATCCCGCTCTACGCGGTGTTCACCCAGCTGGGGCTGCGGAACACGCTGCCCGGGCTGCTGATCGTCTACCCGGCCACTACCATTCCGGTGGCGCTCTACATTCTGCGAAGCTACTTCCAGACGTTGCCTAAGGACCTCGAGGAGGCTGGCCTCATCGATGGTTGCACGCGGGCGCAGGTGATCTGGCGCATCACCCTGCCGCTTTCCATGCCGGCCATCGCCTCGGTCGGCCTCTACGTCTTCATGATCGCCTGGAACGAGTTCCTGTTCGCCTTCATGTTCCTGGACAACCCGGCCATCTTCACGCTGCCGCGCGGGATGGTGATGCTCAACAGCCAAGAGGTGCCGCGACAGTACCTCATGGCCGGCGCGATGATCATCACCGTGCCCATCATGCTGCTGTTCTTCTGGTTCGAGAAGTACCTGGTCGGTGGCCTCACGGCTGGCGGCGTCAAGGGCTGAATGCGCGCGCTCTACGTCTCGACCCGCTTAGCGGGCACCGACGGCGTCAGTCTCGAGAACGCCAAGCTCGTCGGCGTGCTGAAGGAGCTTGGCTTCGACATCC
>PWQI01000208.1 GCA_003556805.1 Trueperaceae bacterium
ACGCTGGCGCCGGTCACTGCGGCGTCGCCGTCTCGGATCGTGACCTCGATCGAGGCCGGGCCGACGCGCGCCGGTCGCGTCAACAGCTCGACCGCGACGGCACTCCCCGCGGCGGCGCCCTCACCGCTCGCGCGATCGCTCGGCGGTCGGCACGCGACCAGCAGGGTCAACACGAGCAGCGCGGCGAGCGACCAGGACACGAGGGTGGAGAGCGAACGGTGCATGTGGGCATGCTAGCAGCGCCCTTGGCGGGCTGCTGTCTGGCGGTGGTGATGGAACCGCACTGCGACGACATGCAGGCGGCGTTGTCGGCGGCGTTCGTGCTGATCGTCGCCGATGCGGACAGGGAGAACCGGCGGTACGACGAGGTCACCGAACATGGCCGGAGCCAGCACGCGGTGTGGCCCCCGTGAACGGCACCCGCGGCTCGGTCGAGGAGCACCTAGGCGCCCATGCGCTACCCTGGCGGGGTCGTGCGAACCTTCTATCTCATCGACGGTCACGCCCAGTTGTTCCGCGCCTACTACGCCCCGTTCAGGCCGCTCTCGAGCCCATCGGGCGAGCCGGTGAAGGCCGTGTACGTGTTCACGCAGATGCTGCTGAACATCCTCGCCAAGGAGCGGCCCGACTACCTCGCCATCGCGTTCGACGTCTCTGACGAAACGACCGAACGCAAGGCCTTCTACCCCGCCTACAAGGAGCAGCGCGAGGCGGCGCCCGACGACCTCCACGCCCAGTTCGACCGCGCCGTGCAGGTCATCGAGGCGATGGGGATCCCGATCTACACCGTCGACGGCTTCGAGGCCGACGACGTCATCGCGACGATCGCGAAGAGGCTCGACGGGAGCGGCGTCGAGCTCCGGATCGCCAGCAAGGACAAGGACCTCCACCAGATCCTCACGCCGACGGTCAAGCTGTGGGACCCCAAGGACGGCACGCTCATCGACCCGAACACGCTCTGGGAGCTCCGTGGCTACCGCCCCGAGCAATCGGTGGAGATCCAGACGCTCGTGGGCGACCCGACCGACAACGTTCCGGGCGTGGTCGGCGTCGGCGTGAAGACGGCGACGAAGCTGATCGAGCGCTACGGCAGCGCCGACGCGGTGCTGGAGCACGCCGACGAGCAGACGCCGAAGCTGCGCGAGCGCCTGCTCGAGGCCAGGGACGTGCTGCCGATCACGCGGCAGCTCGTCACCCTGCGCGACGATCTCGACTTCCCCTTCGACCTGGAGGCGTGCGCGACGCCGCTCGTGACGCGCGATGCGGTGCAGGACCTGTTCGCCGAGCTCGGCTTCCGCTCGTTCGCCGACCAGCTCCCGTCCGAGCGCGGCGTCGCCCGCAGCGCCGAGCCCGGCACGCTCGGTTTCGGTGTCGCCGACGCGCCGCCGCCCGAGAGCGACGTGACCTACCACCTCGTCGACACGCCCGAGTCGCTCGAGGTGCTGGTCGCCCAGCTGAGCGACCAGCGCGTGATCGCGCTCGACACCGAGACCACCAGCCTGCGCGTCGTCGACGCCGACCTGGTGGGCCTGGCCTTCGCCTGGCGCGCCGGTGAGGCGTGGTACGTGCCGGTGCGGAGCCACGTGGCCCGCACGCTCGATCCGGCGACGACGATCGAGGCGCTCCGAGGCGTGCTCGAAGACGACGGCGTGACCAAGGTCGGTCAGAACCTGAAGTACGACCTGAGCGTCCTCGAAGGGGCGGGCGTGACGGTGCGGGGACCGCTGTTCGACACCATGATCGCCGCCTCGCTGCTCAACCCCGAGCGCCGCGGCGTCGGCATGGACGACTTGGCGCGCGACCTCCTGGGCGTCACCACCACCCCGATCAGCGACCTGATCGGCAAGGGGAAGCAGCAGCGCTCGATGCTCGACGTGCCCATGGAGCAGCTGCTGCCGTACGCGGCAGAGGACGCCGACGTGACGTGGCGCCTGTACGAGCGACTCGATCACGAGCTCGACGCCGCCGGCGGCCGGTTGCGCACGCTGTTCGACAGCGTCGAGGTCCCGCTGGTACGGGTGCTGGCCGCGATGGAGCGCGCCGGCATCACGCTCGACGTCGAGCGCCTGGCGGCCTACCGCGAGCAGCTCGCCGAGCGCATCGACGCGCTCCGTGCGCAGGTCCTGGACGTCGCCGGCGGCGGCTTCAACGTCGACAGCCCGAAGCAGTTGTCGCAGGTCCTGTTCGAGCGGCTGAAGCTGCCGGTGGTCAGGAAGACCAAGACGGGCTACAGCACCGACGCCGAAGTGCTCGAGACGCTCGCGAGCGAGACCGGGCACCCCCTGCCGGCCCTTGTGCTCGAGTACCGCGAGCTCACCAAGCTGCTCGGCACCTACGTCGACCCCCTGCCGAGCTTCGTGTCGAAGCGCACCGGGCGGCTGCACGCCAGCTTCCACCAGGTCGGCGCCGCGACCGGCCGGCTGTCGTCGTCCGACCCGAACATCCAGAACATCCCGATCCGCAGCGACGCGGGCCGTGAGATCCGCCGGGCGTTCGTGGCGCGCGACGACGATCACCTGCTGCTGGCCGCCGACTACTCGCAGGTCGAGCTGCGCTTCTTGGCGCACTTCTCGGAGGACGAGGAGCTGTTGCGGGCTTTCCGCGAGGGGATCGACATCCATGCGTACGTCGCCTCGCAGATCTTCGAGCTGCCGTTGGGCGAGGTCGGCGCCGATCAACGCCGCGTGGCCAAGACCGTCAACTTCGGCATCGTCTACGGTCAGGGCGCGTTTGGCCTGGCGCGCACGCTGCGCATCCCGCAGGCGGACGCGCGCGCGTTCATCGAGGCCTACAAGGCGCGCTACACCGGTCTCGATCGCTTCCTGCAGCGCTGCATCGAGGAGGCGAAGGAGCCCGGCGTCGTCGAGACCATCCTCGGCCGGCGCCGACCGATCCCGCAGGTGCACAGCCGTAACCCGAACGAGCGCGCGTTGGGCGAGCGTCTCGCGATCAACACCGTCATCCAGGGCTCCGCCGCCGACCTGATCAAGCTCGCCATGGTGCACCTCGCCGAGCGCCTCGACGATGCCGGGATGGCGACGCGCATGCTGATCCAGGTGCACGACGAGCTCGTGCTCGAGACCCCGAAGGCGGAGGCCGAGCGCGCCACTTCGATCACGGTCGACGCCATGGCCAACGCGCTCGAGCTGCGCGTGCCGCTCGTGGTGGACGCCTCGGCGGGACCGAATTGGCTCGAGGGGAAGGGCTGACGAGCGCGCGGTACACTGCGCGGCAGGTATGCGCATCCTCGTGAGCAACGACGACGGGGTCCACAGCCCCGGTATCCTCGCGCTCGCCCGCGTCGCCCAGGATTACGGCGACGTTCGCGTGGTCGCGCCCGACGTCGAGCAATCGGCGATGGGACACGCGATCACCGTCCGGCGACCGCTCCATTACCACCGCACCCGCATCGACGGCCTCGATGCGTACCGGGTCGACGGCACCCCGGCAGACGCGGTCGCCCTCGGTGCGCACCACTGGGACAAGGTCGACTTGGTGCTTTCAGGCATCAACCTGGGGCTCAACATCGGCCACAACATCCGCCACTCCGGGACGGTGAGCGCCGCCATGCAAGCTGCCTTCCTGAGCATCCCCGCGATCGCCTTCAGCGGCCCCTCGAGCGACGACCCCGTAGATTACGGCGTGTTCGAGCCATATCTCCGTCAGGTCATCGAGCTCTTCCTCGATCTCGACGACTTGCCGCTGCTCAACGTGAACTTCCCGCTGCAGCCGAAAGGGCTGCGCTGGACGCGGCAGAGCGTGCGTCACTACGACGGCTACGTCATCCCCGGCGAGGACCCGATGGGCCGCACCCACTACTGGTTCGGTGAGGAGCCGCGGGAGCAGGTCGAGACGGGCACCGACCGCTGGGCCATCGAGCATGGGTACGTCTCGATGACGCCGCTGCGTCTCGACGTCACCGACGATCAACGCCTCGAGCGCGTCCTGCGCACGCTCCAGGACCGCTGAGTCGCGCGGGGGCAGGGATGCCGAGGATGACGTACGCACGCTTCCGCCGCGTCCTGGCGGAGATGGTCGACGAGCTGCCGCCCGAGTTCATGCGCGGCCTGCAAGGCGTCCACGCCATCGAAGAGGCCAAGCCCGAAGAGGACTTCGTCGACGTCTGGCGCATGGGCGAGTACCTCGACCCAGGCAGCGAGCAGTTCCTCGGAGCCGGCGAGGGGCTCGGGCGCCACGTTGCGCTCTACTACGGCAGCTTCGTCCACGTGGCCGGCGACGACCCCGAGTTCGACTGGGAGGAGGAGATGTGGGAGACGCTGACGCACGAGCTGCGCCACCACGTCGAGTCCCTCGCCGGCGACGACAGCCTGAACATCGAAGACGAGGTCGTCGCGCGTGACTTCGAGCGCCGTGACGACGATCCGCCGGGCGAGCGCCGGTCGTGGCGTTGGCCCTGGCAGCGCAAGTGACGCGCGCGCCGGCGCGATAGACTGGCGATCGCACGGGCGACCCCGGTCGCTCGACCCCCGTCCACTCGACGCGTTCCGAGCGACACCAGCCACTCGACCTTGGAGGTCCACACATGCGCACGCCCCTCGTCCTGCTCGCCCTCACGCTGGCGTGGCTGTTCGGCCATGCGCTCGCGCAGGCGGAGACGCCGACCCCCGGCGGCACGGCCATCGTCGTGCTCGGTAGCGACCCCGAGCACCTGAACGCCGCCATCAGCACCGGCTACCCGATCGGCGCGGTCGGTGCCAGTCTCTACAGCGCCCTCGTCTACCTCGACCGCGACGGCGTGCCGCGCGGTGAACTCGCCGAGTCGTGGACCGTCTCCGACGACGACCGCGTCTACACCTTCACGCTGCGGCCGGCCACCTTCCACGACGGTACGCCCGTCACGAGCGCCGACGTGGTGTTCACGATGGAGGAGGTGCTCGCACCGAACCACGGTCGCTTCCTCAACGCCTACCGCAACATCGCGAGCATCACCGCCCCGGACGACGCCACCGTGGTGATCGAACTCACGCAGCCCTACGCGCCCTTGATCAACCTGCTGACCGTGTTCGAGGCGCCGATCCTGCCCAAGCACGTCTTCGAGGGCACCGATCCGCTCACCAACCCCGCCAACGAGGCGCCCATCGGCAGCGGCCCGTTCCGCTTCGTCGAGTGGGTCCGAGGCGAGCGCGTGACGCTCGAGCGCTTCGAGGACTACTTCCTCGACAATGCCCTGCTCGACCGCCTGATCTACCGCGTCGTGCCGCAAGACGCCGCCCGCTCGGTCGCGCTCGAGGTGGGCGAGGCCGACGTCGTGTGGGGCTTCTACATGCCCCCCGCCGACCTCGACCGGCTCGATGCCAACCCCAACATCGAGGTCTGGAAGGGCCTGACCATCCCGTCGCTGTACTTCGTCTTCGTCAACACCGACAACCCCGCCCTCGACGACGTGCGCGTGCGCCAGGCGCTCATGTTCGCCATCGATCGCGAGCAGATCGTCGAGCAGGCGCAGGGCGGCCTCGGCGAGGTCGCCGGCGGACCCTTCGGCGCCGGCTTCGCCTACGCCTACGACGAGGCGACCGACTACCGCACCCTCTACCCGTTTGATCCCGAGCGCGCCCGCGAGTTGCTGGCCGAGGCCGGGGTCGGCGACCTGACGCTCACCTTCGTCTACGACAGCGCCCGCGGCGCGTTCGCGGCCGCGGCGGAGATCATGCGCGACAACCTGCGCCAGGTTGGCATCACCCTCAACGTGCAACCCGTCGAGCGCTCCGTCATGGTCGAGCGGGTCTACGGTCGCGACTACGACCTCTCGATGCAGTCGTTCACCTCCAGCGGCGACCCCGCCATCGGGTACCACCGCATCTACCTCAGCGCCGAGCGCGGCGCCAACTTCGTCAACGCGACCGGCTATGCCAACGCCGAGGTCGACGAGCTCCTCAACGCCGCCGCCGGTCTTGCGGACCGTGACGCCCGCGCCGCTGCGTACACCGAGGTGCTCGCCATCCTGGCGAACGACGTCCCCACGCTGGCGATCTTCGACGAGCTCTCAACCCAAGCCGCGGCCGCCAACCTGCGTGGCCTGCTCGTGCGCTTCGACCAGCGCGACGGCCTCGAGTACGCGTGGTTGGCGCCTTGAGCGTGACGACGATCCAACGCCGCCGGCGGCCGCGCAACCAGCGCTGACGTCGGTGCGGACCACACACACGAGGCGCGCGTGAGCGCGGGCCGAGGCACCAAGGCGCTCGGGGCATACGCCCTCGAGCGCCTCGTCAACGCCGTGCCACTCGTGCTCGGCGTGATCGTGGTCAACTTCCTGCTCATCTCGCTCGCGCCGGGTGACCCGGTGACGGCCCTCATCGGCGAGTTCCCGGCACCACCGGAGTACGTCGAACGCGTCCGCGCCCAGTACGGTCTCGATCAGAGCGTCCCCGAGCGGCTGGTCAGGTACCTGGGCAGCGTGGTGCGCGGCGATCTCGGGTTCAGCTTCGCCAATCGGCAGCCCGTGCTCGACCTCGTCGTCCAGCGGCTGGGGCGCACGATGCTGCTGATGCTCACCACGGTGGTCCTTGCGACCTTCGTCGGCGTCGTCCTGGGTGTGTGGGCGGCCCGTCGCCCGAACTCCGCGGTCGACGGTGGCGCGACGGGCTTCGCTCTTGCCGGGTACTCGATCCCCGAGTTCTGGCTGGGCCAGATCCTGATCCTGGTGTTCGCCGTCTGGCTCGGCTGGCTGCCCGCCGGTGGGTTCCGCAGCATCCGGGCCGAGTACGTCGGACTGGACGCCGTGTGGGACCAAGCGCGGCACATGATCCTGCCGGTGCTGGCGCTGTCGTTTCGCTACATGGCGATCACGACCCGGTTGACGCGAGCGAGCCTGCTCGAGGTCATGAACGCCGACTACATCCTCGCCGCTCGCGCGCGGGGCCTGTCGGAGCGGCGGGTGTTGTGGGAGCACGGCCTGCGCGCCGCGGCGCTGCCGATCATCACCGTGATCGGTTACAACTTCAGCTTCATCGTCGCGGGCTCCGCCCTGGTGGAGACCGTGTTCGGCTGGCCCGGCGTCGGGCGACTGATGTACGACTCGATCTTCACGCGCGACTACCCGGTCCTGCTCGGGATCCTCCTGCTCGTGTCGATCACCGTCATCCTGGTGAACCTCGTCACCGACATCGCCTACGCGCTGGCCGACCCACGGGTGCGTTACTGATGGCCGCGAGCGCTCCCGCCGCCACGGTCGGCGCCGCCGCCGTCTGGGGCCAGCTGATGCGTCAGCGGCGCGGTCTCTTGGGACTCGCCATGATCGTCGTGCTGGCGCTCGTCGCGATCCTCGCGCCCTGGCTCGCGCCGCACGACCCGTTCAGCACCTCTCGCAACGCCTTCCTCCCGCCTGGCAGCGCCGGCCACCTGCTCGGCACCGATCACCTCGGCCGCGACGTGCTCTCGGGCGTCATCTACGGTTCGCGCGTGTCGCTGATCGTCGGTCTCGCGGCGGCCTTCACGGCCACCGTGATCGGCATCCTCGTCGGCGCCGTCAGCGGTTTCTTCGGCGGCCTCGTGGACGAGATCCTCATGCGGATCACCGAGCTCTTCCAGATCATCCCGCGCTTCGTGTTGGCGCTGATCGTCGTGGCCTTCTTCGGGTCCGGGCTCTTCAACCTGATCCTCGTGATCGGCATCCTCAGTTGGCCGCAGACCGCCCGCTTGGTGCGCAGCCAGTTCCTGCGCCACCGCACACTGCCCTACGTCGACGCCGCGCGCGTGCTCGGGATGCGGCCCGTCAGGATCATCTTCCGGGAGATCCTCCCGAACGTGTTGGCGCCGGTGATCGTCGTCGCGTCGCTGGACATCGCCCAGGCGATCCTGCTCGAGGCGAGCCTCGGCTTCTTCGGCCTGGGTGATCCGAACCTGCGCAGCTGGGGCGGCATGCTGAACACCGCCCAAGGCTACGTGCAGCGCGCCTGGTGGATGAGCGTGTTCCCCGGGGTCGCGATCTCGCTCGCGGTGCTCGGCTTCAACCTGTTCGGCGACGGCCTCAACGACGCCACCGACCCGCGTCTGCGGAGTGGCTCGTGACGGCCTCGCCGCCCGCCCGCAGCGCCGGTGCACCCAGCGGCGACGCCGTGCTCGAACTCCGCGCCGTCACGACCGAGATCCGCTCGCTGCGCGGCCGGGTCCGGCCCGTCGACGGCGTCTCGCTCACCGTCCACGCCGGCGAGGTGGTCGGCGTGGTGGGGGAGAGCGGCAGCGGCAAGTCGATGACGGCCTTCTCGGTGCTGCAGTTGTTCCCTACCAAGGCCGCCCGCGTGATCGCTGGCGAGGTGCTCCTCGCCGGCCGCGACCTGTTGACGCTGCGCCCAGAGGCGTTGCGCCGCGTGCGTGGCCGTGAGGTGGCGATGATCTTCCAGGACGCCGCCTCGTACCTCAACCCCGTCCTGACCGTCGGCGCGCAGCTCGAGCAGCAGCTCCAGGCGCACGACATGGCCCGGGGCGCCGAGGCGCGCGTCGCCGAGCTGCTCCGCGACGTCGGCCTCACCCCCGAGGTGGCCAAGCGCTATCCACACGAGCTCTCGGGCGGGCAGTGCCAACGCGTTGGCATCGCCAGCGCGCTCGCGTGCAGCCCGGCGCTCGTGATCGCCGACGAACCCACCACCGCGCTCGACGTCACCATCCAGGCGCAGGTGCTGCGGTTGCTGGCCCGGCTGCAGCGCGAGCACGACCTGGCGCTCCTGCTCATCACCCACGACCTCGGCGTGGTCGCCGAGGTGTGCGACCGCGTGTACGTGATGTACGCCGGCCAGATCGTGGAGGAGGCGCCGGTCGAGCGGCTCTTCGCCGAGCCGCAGCATCCCTACACGCAAGGGCTCCTGGCCGGCGTGCTCGACCTGCTCGACCCGAAGCCGATCCAGGCCGCGATCAAGGGGAGCGTGCCCGATCTGCGGGATCCGCCCAGCGGCTGTCGCTTCCACCCCCGCTGCCCCCACGTGATGCCGCGCTGCAGCAGCGACGTGCCACCGCTCCTGCTCCGGGGAGAGAGCCGTTCCGCCTGCTGGTTGCACGACGATCCCGACGCGTCACAGGGAGCGCCCACGTGAGCTCCGACGCACCCATCATCGCGACCGATGCTCTGGTGAAGCACTTCCCCACGGGCCGCTCGCTGTTCGGGCGCCGACGCGTCGTCAGGGCCGTCAACGGCGTCGACCTGCACGTCTCGGCCGGCGAGACGCTCGCGCTCGTAGGCGAGAGCGGCTGCGGCAAGACCACCACCGCCCGCGTGGTGCTCGGACTCGAGCAGCCCACGGGCGGCGGGCTGCGCTACCACGGCACGCCGGTCGGGTCCCTCGACTCCGAGGCCCGGGCTCGCTTCCGGCGCCGCGTCCAGGTGGTGTTCCAAGACAGCAACGCCTCGCTCAACCCACGCAAGACCCTGCGCGAGATCCTCACCACCGCCCTGGTCGTGTCGGGCACGATCCCCTCGCGCGCCCGAGCGCGCCTGCGCGAGCGTGTCGCGCAGCTCCTCGACGACGTCGGGCTCAGCCCCGCAGCGAGCTTCCTCGACCGGCTCCCGCACGAGCTCTCGGGTGGTCAGCGTCAGCGTGTGGGCATCGCGCGCGCCCTGGCCCCCGAGCCCGAGCTGGTGATCGCCGACGAGCCCGTCTCGGCGCTCGACATCAGCGTTCGTGCCCAGGTGCTGGAACTGATGGCCCGCATCCAGCGCGAGCGGGGTGTGGCCTTCTTGCTCATCTCGCACGACCTGGCGGTCGTCCGCCACGTCGCCGCACGGGTGGCGGTGATGTACTTGGGTCGCATCATCGAAGAGGGCCCGGTGGACGCCGTGTTCGGCAACCCCATCCATCCCTACACCGCCGCGCTGGTCGACGCCACACCGCTTCCCGACCCCCGTCCCGAAGTGCGCGGGCGCGGCCACCTCGACGTCTCGGGTGACGTTCCCTCGCCGATCGACCTGCCGAGCGGCTGCGCCTTCCACCCCCGCTGCCCCATCGCCGTCGCGCACTGTCGCGAGACGGTTCCCTTGCTGGCGACGCCCACAGGCGGCGCCGACCTCGGCGGGCACCGCGTCGCCTGTCATCGCGCCGACGAGCGCGTGGCCGGCCTCGAGCTCCCCATCACCCCGTCTGCCGGCGCCCCCCCTGCATCCCAGGCGCCGCCCACGAAGGAGTCCCCCGCATGACCGATGCCCCAGTCGTCCAACGCCACATCCGCACCGCACCCGGAGACGTCGCGCCGTACGTCCTGATCCCCGGCGATCCGGGGCGTGCCGAGCGCATCGCCGAAGCGTTCGGCAGCGCCACGCTCGTCGCTCGCCATAGGGAGTACGTCCTCTACACCGGCACCACGCCGGCGGGCACGCCGATCAGCGTCTGCTCGACCGGCATCGGTGGGCCCTCGGCCTCGATCGCCGTCGAAGAGCTCATCCGCGTGGGCGCGACCCACTTCATCCGCGTCGGCTCCGCCGGTGGTCGACGCCCCGGACTCCCGATCGGCTCCGTCGTCGTGGTCACGGGCGCCTACCGCGGTGACGGCACCTCGCTCGACTACATGCCGTTGCCGTTCCCGGCCGTGGCCGACCTCGACGTCACGCTTGCCCTCCGACACGCCGCCGAGGCGGAACTCGGGGAGCGCGCACTCGAGGGCATCGTCTACACCCGCGACGCCTTCTACCGCCGCGATGACGGTCTCAACGCGTTGCTGACGGCCAGCAACGTGGTGGCCGCCGAGCAGGAGTGCGCCACCGTCTTCGTCGTCGGCGCCGTGCGCGGGGTCAAGGTCGGCGCCGTCCTCGGCACCGACAGCAACATCCTGCTGAGCGAACAGCCGACGCAGGCCGAGAAGGAGGCGATCTTCCAGCGCGCCGAGGCGACCACGATCCAGATCGCCATGCGGGCCGTCGACGACCTCCACGCGGCGCGGCGCACGTGAGCGCCGCCGTTCGGCGCGACACCCTGGTCACGGACGCCACCATCGTCGACGTGATCACGCAGAGCACGTACCGCGGCTGGTTCGCCATCCAGCGCGGCCGCTTCGTCGAGGTCGAGGCGGGCGACGCGCCCGACGAGCGCGTGGTGAGCGCCACCGAGGTGCTCGACGCCGCGGGCGCTTACGTGGTGCCAAGCCTCCTCGACGTCCACATGCACATCGAGAGCAGCCTGGTCACCCCGCGCCGCTTCGCCGAGGCCGTGCTGCCCTGGGGTACGACGACGGTGCTGCAAGACCCGCACGAGATCGGCAACGTGCTCGGTCCCAAGGGCATCCTGTGGATGATCCATGCCGCCCGCGGTCTGCCGTTGCGTGTGCTCTCGGCGATCCCGAGTTGCGTCCCCGCGACGTCGGCCGAGCTCGAGACACCGAACGCCAGCATCACCCCCGACGACGTCGTGCGGCTGGCCGAGGAGCCCGGCGTGGTCGCGTTGGGCGAGATGATGGACTTCCAGGGACTGATCACAGGCGATACGCACCTACAAGGGATGCTCGCCGCCGGCGCCGCGGCCGGACTCAGCCTCGAGGGGCACGTCCCGACGCTCACCGGACCCGACCTGTCGCGCTACGTCGCGCACGGCATCCGCTCCGACCACACCCTCATGACGCCGACGAAGCTGCACGAACAGCTCCGTAAGGGGCTGTGGGTGATGGTGCAGGAGAAGTCGCTCAGCAGCGAGCTGGTGGACGCCGTCATGGCTCTGCGAGATCGGAGCCGCGTCATGCTGATCACCGACGACGTGATGCCCAACCGCCTGGTCGGCGGCCACATGAGCCGGCTGATCACGACCGCGGTGTCGCTCGGATGGGACCCCCTCGACGCCCTCGCGGCCGCGACGCTGCGCCCGGCGACCTACCTCGGTCTCGACGACCTGGGCGCCATCGCCCCGGGCAAGCAGGCCGACTTCCTCGTGATGGACGACGTCACCGCGTTCCCGCCACAGCTGGTCTTCCGCGGCGGTGAGCGCGTGGCCGAGGGCGGCCGTGCGCGTCCAGTGGCCGTCGAGACGCCCAACGCGCCGTTCCTCGCCAGCCCGTACCGCGTCGAGCACGTCCCAGCGGAGCGCTTCGCGCTGCCGACCGGCCCCGGCGAGCGTGAGGTCCGCGCGCGCGTCATCGCCGTGAACCAGGTCAACAGCTTCACCACCCTGGACGAACGCCTCGTCCACGTCTCGGACGGTGTGCCGCGCGACGACGACCTGGCACTGGCGACCGTCATCCCACGGGCGTCGCTCGTCGAAGCCGCTCCCGAGCGGCTCGAGATCGGCCTGGTGTCCGGCCTCGGGCTCGAACGCGGCGCCTGGGCGGCGACCTTCGCTCACGACAGCCACAACGTGTTCGTGCTCGGCCGCACGCCGCGTGCGATGCAGGAGGCGCTCGACGCGCTCCTCGCCCTGGGCGGCGGCATGGTCGTCGTGCCCGGCGACGGGGCCACACCGGTGTCGCTGCCGTTGCCGCTCGCGGGGCTGCTCAGCGACGAGCCGATCGACGCCGTTGCCGAGCTGTTCGACGCGTTGGAGCAGGCCTTGCGCGACGCCGGCGTCGGCGTCAAGCACCCCGTGCTCCTCCTGACGCTGCTCCCGCTGACCGTCAGCCCGGGCTGGAAGCTCAGCGACAAGGGCGTGGTCGACGTGGCCGGCAGACGCGTGCTGCCGACGCTGATCGACGCGTGACGGCGGCCGCCGCCCTGCGCGCGCGCCTGCGCGACGACCTGCTTGCGCTCTGCGCGATCCCCAGCCCGAGCCGAGCCGAGCGGTCCGTGGTCGACCACGTGGCCGCCGCGTGCCGTGCGCTCGGCGCCAGCGTGCGCGAGGACGACGCGGGCCAGCGCGTGGGCGGCGACGCCGGCAACCTGATCGCCGAGCTCCCGGGCGGCCGGCCCGAGCGCGTGCTCCTGAACGCCCACGTCGACACCGTGCCGCTGGTCCCCGGCGTGCTGCTCGAGCCTGTCGCAGAGGCCGCGGACGACAGCGCCGGCGAAGGCGTGATCGTGCGCTGCCGCGACCCTCAGGTGCTCGGTTCCGATGACAAGGCCGGCGTCGCGATCGTGCTCGAGCTCATGCGGCGCGCCGCGGCCACCCCCGTGGGCGACCGGCCGACCCTGCTCGCGGTCTTCACGATCGGAGAGGAGCGCGGTCTGCAGGGGGCGCAGCATCTCGACGTGGCGGCGCTGCGTGCCGACCTCGGCTTCGTCTTCGATGGCGAGGTCGGCGTCGGCGAGGTGATCGGTGCCGCCGTGTACAAGCAGGCACTCACGCTGCGCGTGCTCGGTCGGCGCGCGCACGCGGCGCTCGAGCCGGAGCGCGGCGTCCACGCCCTGCTCGCCGCCGCGGCCGTGGTCCAGGCCTTCCCGCTCGGGCGCGACGGCGACGTGGTCGCCAACCTCGGGCGCGTCGAGGGTGGCGGCGCGAGCAACGTCGTGCCGGACGAGGTGATGCTCACGGGCGAGGCACGCGCCTTCGACGAGCGTGTGCTCGAGGCGCTCCTCGAGCACATCGAGCGGGTCGCCCACGAGGCCGTCAGGCCGCTCGGGGCGTCGGTCGAGTTCGCGAGCGAGCGGCTCTACGACGGCTACGACCTCGGTGACGATGCGACGCCTTTCGCATGGCTGCGCGCCGCTGCGCCCGCGCACGGCATCGAGCTCAAGAAGGTGCGCTCGATCGGAAGTTCGGACACCAACGTCTTCAACCAGCGTGGCGTACCCACCGTCAACGTCGGGATCGGCATGCACGACATCCACTCGGTCGACGAGTGGATCGACGTCCGCGACCTCGCTCGGGCGTGCGGTTGGGTGGGCGACGCCCTCGGACTCGGCTGACGCAGCGGCCTGCTCTCGGGTGGGGTCGCCGTCAGGTGCGGAGCGTGCCTCGCGGGCGTACATTGAACCCATGCCTGACCAGGTGCGCGTTCTCGAACCGTGGCTCGGCGACTGGGTCCAGGGCCCGCAGCTCGGGCCACCGAGTTCGTGGGGCCGACCCGGCATCGCCCTCCTGTTCAACCTCGAATGCGCTGGTTGCGTCTCACGCGCGGTCCCCTGGCTCAAGCGCGCCGAGCCGGGCCTGCGCGACCACGCCATCGTGTTCGCCGTGCATACCGCCTACGGGCACCGGGTGCTCGGGCGCGACGCGGTCGTGCCGAACCTCGAGCGCTTCGCCCGCGACTTCGCGCGCCTGCCGTTCCCGGTCGCGCTCGATCGCACCGGCGATTGGGCCGAGGAGATGGGCGCCCAGGGAACCCCGCACTGGTTCGTGTGGAGCGCCGACGGCGCCGTCGAGCGCAGCGTGTACGGTTCCCAGGAGAACGCGCTGACCCGCCTCGAGTACGTGCTCGAGGCGTGGGGCGCACCGTCCGACGAGCCGAACGGGTGATCGCCTCCGTGCCCGTCACTCGTTGACGCGAACCTCCAGTCGGCTGCCGCCTTCGCCTGCGCTCACGACCAGCTGCACCGGGATGAGACGCTTGAGGTCCTCGACGTGGCTGATGACGCCGATCAACCGGCCCGCCGTGTGCGGCAGCGTCCGCAACGTGTGCGTCACCTGGTCGAGGGTGGCCCGGTCCAAGCTGCCGAACCCCTCGTCGATGAAGAGCGCCTCGATCGGGTGGCGCGAGCGTTGCGCGATGTCGGAGAGCCCGAGTGCCAACGCCAGCGCCGCCAGGAACCCCTCGCCGCCGCTCAGCGTCCGCGCCGGTCGGCGCACGCTGTCGACGAAGTGGTCTGCGACCTCCAGGCCGAGGCCGCTCGCGCTCGCCGAGGTGGTGTCGCGGACAAGGTGCAGGGTGTAGCGCCCCGCCGTCATCTCGCGCAGGTGCTGGTTGCCGACCTGCAACACGTCGTGGAACTGGCGCTGGAGGACGAAGGTCTCGAGGTCGACCTTGGGACGACCCGGCACGGTCCCACCGGCAAGCCGGGCGAGGCGCGTCGCGGCCGAGAGCTTCGCCTCCAGCGCCCGATACGCCGCGTCGGCTTCGTCGAACGCTGCGGCCTGGCGGGCGAGCCTGTCGTGCGACCGTTGCGCTGCCGAGAGGGCCTCGTCGGCTTCGCGCCAGGCGGTGTGCGCTGCTGCGAGCGCCTCTGCGACGACCGCCAGGTCGGGTCGCTCGACGTCCGCCAGCGCGGCGCCGAGCTCGTCGCGCTGGGCCGTCGCGCGTGCTCGCGCCTCGTCGTGGGCGTCGATGCGCCCCTCGAGGTCGGAGATGGTGGGCTCGTCGAGGCGAGCGGCGATGAACGCTGCCTCGTCGGCGAAGCCGCCCGCCTCGAGGCCGTGGGCGAACGCCTCCTCGGCCTCGCGAGCGTCGCGTTCGCTCGCCGCGTGCCGCGACGCGCGTTCCTCGAGCCGCGAGGCGATCGCGGCGAACTCCCGTCGGGCGTCCGCCTCACGCTCCGTCGCCTGCGACAGCGCGTGCTCGAGCGCATCGGCGTGGGCCGTGGCCGCTGCTAAACGCTCGAGGAACCGCTCGGTGTCGGCGGCGTCGGCCGGGAGCTTCGCGAGCGTTCGGTCGATGTCGCGCTGATGCGCGGCCGCGTCGGCCTCGTCGCGGCCGATGGCGAGCGTGATGGCGTTCAGGCGCTCATCAGCGGACTCCGCCTCCTGGCCGAGCGCCTCGAGGCGTCGCTCGATCTCCACGATGCGCTTCGCCGCCGCCTGGGCGCTCGTGAACGCGTCCGTCGCGTCGGCGAGGTCGCGCTCCAGGGCTGCGGTGTCGGGACGCCCCTCGGGCCAACCCTGCTCTGCGAGCGCCGCGTCGCGCTGCGAGCGGTGCAGCTCCAGCGTCGCCTCGAGGCCGGCCCGCTCCTGTTGGAGCGCCTGGAACCGGTGCAGGGCCGCTTCGAGTGCTGCCGGCTCGGTCGCGGTGTGCGGTGCCGGGTGGTGCGTGCTGCCGCAGACGGGGCAGGGCTCGCCGTCGACCAAGCCGACGCTGACGAGACCGGCGGCGTTGGAGCGGAGCAGATGCAACAGGGTGCCTGCGCCCTCATCGTGATCGTCACCGGCCTCGAGGCGTTCGAGGTGGACGGTGGCGTCGGCGATCCTAGCCTCCAGCGAGACGATCGCCGCCAGCGCAGCGCTGCGCCGCTGGCACGCCTCACGACGCTCGCGCGCTGCCTCGAGGGCATCGGCGCTCACGCGGCGCGTCTCACGCTCGCCTCGCAGGCCGGCTCGCTCGGCGTCGAGCGTCTGGCGCTGCTCGCGCGCTCGGTCGAACTCGGAGCGTGCGGCGGCGATGCGTTCACGGAGGGCGGCGTGCTCCGAGCGCTGCGTGCCGAGGCCGCGAACGTCGGGCTCGAGGGCCGTCAAACGCTGCACGAGGTCGCGCGCCTCGCTGCGCTCCCGATCTCGGCCGCGCCCGGTGGCGAGCTCGGCGACGGCCGTCTCGTGGCGCGCCCGAGCCGCCACCTCCTCCTCGCTGGTGGCGTCCCTCGCGACGAGCGCCGCGTCCCGCTCGGCATGCGCTCGGGTGCGTCGCTCGAAGGCGACCTCGAGCCGCAGAGCCCGCCGAGCCACACGGAGGCGCTCACGCTCCGCCTGGATCGCGGCCTCGTCGGCCTCGATCCTGCGTAGGCGTTCCACGTGTTCGTCGAGCTGCTCGAACCGCGCCAGCGTGGCCTTCGCCTCGAGTTGCCGCGCGTGGGCGGCGTCGCGCGCGGTCTCACGCTGCGTGCGCAGGGCGATCGCGTCGCTGAGCGCGGCCTCGGCTTCCTTCAGGGTGTGCTGGAGGGCCTCGCGGTGCGCGACGCCGGCCTGCTCGAGCACCTGGTCGCGCGCGCGGCGTTGCGCCTCGCCCGCCTGGTTGAGTTCGCTGGCGATGCCCTTGAGGTGGGTCGTGAGATCGGCGAAGCGCTGCGTGTCGAACAGGCGCTTGAGGATTGCCTCGCGGGCCTTGTCGTCGGTCACCACCTCGCGGAACTGGCCCTGCGGCAGCACCACGGTCTGACGGAACTGCTCGACGCCCAGCCCGAGCAGCGACTGGACGGCATGGCTCGCCTCGGTCGACTTCTCGGCCAGGGTCTCGGCGACGCCGCCGGTGGCGTCGAGACGCTCGAGTCGCGCCTCGGCCTGACGCGTGACGCCCGCGCTGCCGTCGCCCCGGGTGCGGGCCACCTGTTGGGTCGGATGGCGCACGACGCGATAGCGGGAGGTGCCGACGGCGAACTCGAGCTCGACGCTGGTGCGCTCCAAGGGGGCGAGGCTGCTCACGAAACTCGAACCGCCGCGCTCGGGTCCGCCCTTGGCGTCGCCGAAGAGCGCGAAGGTCATCGCGTCGAGGAGCGTGCTCTTGCCAGCGCCCGTGGGGCCATGGATCAGGAACATGCCGTGTCGGCCGAGTCGATCGAAGTCGACGGTGACGCTCCCCGGGAAGGGGCCGAAGGACGTCAAGACGAGCCGAACCGGCCTCACGTCTCGCGGCCGCCTTCGAGGCGTTGCAGCGCCTCGCGCAGCACCGCTCGTTCGAGTTCGTCGAGGCGCTCGTCGGCTCCGTACACGTGCGTGTAGAAGGCCTCGAACACCTGCTCGACCGAGTGTCGGCTCGGGTCGGGAACGTCGAAAGCCTCGTCGGGAGCGACGTCGAGCCAGCGCTGCTCGAACACCGCGTTGGGGTAGACCTCGTTCAGCCGTGCTTGGGCGTGTGGGACCGGATCGCGATCGGTGACGCTGGCCAGCAGGTAGTCGTCGCTCCGGGGGTCGCCGGCGGAGCGGAGCGCTTCGCCCTCGCGCAGGAGCTCCGCGAAGCTCAGGTCCGCGACCACGCGCACTCGGCGCTGGACCTCCAGGGGCACGATCCACACCTCCGGCCGGGTGCCAGCGCTGGCGCCGTCGTCCCAGCGGGCGACCGTGACGCTCTTCGACGGATGCTCGTCGAACGCATACGGGTAGAGGCTGCCGGCGTAGCGCACGTGCGAGTGTCGGCTCGCCGCGTGGGGCGCGTGCAGGTGCCCCAAGGCGACGTAGTCGAAGGCCGCGAGCGTGCTGGCCCGCACGCCCCCGGCGCCCCCGACCATGATGGGGTCCTCGCTGCTGTCCTCCTCGACGCTGCCAGCGACGAAGGCATGGGCGATCGCGACGCGCGGGTGCCCTCCGCGGGTGGCGCCGAGGGCGCGGTCGACGAGATGCCGCATCGCCGTGTCGTAATCGAAGTCGTCGAGCTCGATCGGTGAGGCGCCTTCGGTCGCGTCGCGCTCGAGCAGGGCGCGCACGCGTGGCGGCTTGTGGAAGGGGAGGCCGAACAGCTCGAGCCCCGCGAGGACCAGGCCCTCGTGGGCGTGCTCCAGGTCGTTGAGGATGTACAGGCCGCTGGTGCGCGTCAGGTGGGTGTTGTAGCCGAGGCGCTCGGCGTGGTCGTGGTTGCCGGGGATCGCCACGATTGGAGCGCGACGCGTGATCTCCTGCGTGATCCACGTCCACGTGCGGATCGCCGAGAGCGGCTGACGTTCGGGGACGTCGAAGATGTCGCCAGCGATCACGACCACGTCGGGCTGCTCCGCGTCGATGACGTCGAGGAGCCGCTCGAGCGCCTCGCGCTGCTCGTTCGCCAGGTCGAAGCGCTTGAGGCGCTTTCCCAGGTGCCAATCTGCCGTGTGGAGGACCTTGGGCACGATGCGCCAGGATACCGGCTCGTTCACCAAGGCGGCGTCGGCGTGGGCTCGTGTGGATGGTGCCCTACGAAAACGTCCGCGCACGCGCGTACCGGCGTTCGCACAACGTTCACGTGCGCGCTCCTATGCTCCGATCACGCTCGGTGCCACCGAGACGGAAGGAGCACCACCATGATCAGGATCCTGGTTCCCATCGCCGCACTCGTACTGGCCGCTGTGGCCTTCGCGCAAGGTCCACGCTTCGCCGACGCTCCCCGGGCCGGCGTGGCCGCTCGCGAACAGTCGCTACAGCTGCAACAGGGGGGACAGTTCGGACCTAGCCGGCTCGGTGCGAGCATGCGCGGCGCCCTGCACGGCGCCATCGGCCTGAGCGAAGCCGAGCTGCACGCCCGCAAGGAGGCGGGCGCTTCGATCGCCATGATCGCCGCCGAGGAAGGCATCGGCCGGGAGGCCCTGCGCGCCGTGTTCGTGCGGCAGCGCGGCGACGCCATCGCAGCCCTCCTCGACGCAAGCGCGATCACCACGGCCCAAGCCGAGCGAATGGTGGAGCGTGGCAGCGAGGTGTTCGACACCGTCGTCGACCGCGAGGGGATCGCTGGTGGCCAGCACGCAACGGGCGAGCCGCTGATGGCGCAGCGCACCGATGCGCCGCGTGGACCACGTTCGGCCGGCGAGGACCGCCAGCACCGGATGGAGCCGATGGTGCGGGGGCCGCACGGCCAGCGAGGGCGCTGACGAGGTCTGGAACGATCGCATGTCGCCATATCGGGCAGCATGCCGACCCCGGTCGACATACTGCCAACGGCCGTAGACTGAGGCGTCATGCCCGGTGAGCGCATCCTGATCGTCGAGGACGAGGCTCGGATCGCTGCGGTGCTCGAGCGCTACCTGCGCGCCGAGGGGTTCCAGGTCGAGCGCGCAGGCGATGGCAAGCGTGCGCTCGAGCTGTGGCGGGCGGCGTCGCCCGACCTCATCCTGCTCGACCTGATGCTGCCCGAGATCGACGGCGTCGCCGTGGCGACGCACATCCGCGCGACGTCGGACGTACCTATCATCATGCTGACGGCCAAGGTGGAGGAGGACGACCGGCTGACCGGCCTTGGCGTCGGTGCCGACGACTACGTGACCAAGCCGTTCAGCCCGCGTGAGGTGGTGGCGCGCGTCCACGCGGTCCTGCGGCGGGCGTCCGGGCAGGTTCGAAGCGCCCGTCAGCATGCGGTCGGTGCGTTGAGGATCGACCTCGACGCCTTCGCGGCGTACTGCGGCGAGACGCGCTTGGAGATCAGCCCCACGCAATTCCGTATGCTCGCCGCACTCGCGGCCCGAGCCGGCGTTGCCCTGCGGCGCCAGGAACTGCTCGAGGGTCGGGCCGACGGCTTCACCGACGTCCGCACGGTCGACGCGCATGTGAAGAACCTGCGCCGTCGGCTGGGTGCGTGTGCCGAGCAGCTCGAGACGGTCCGCGGCGTCGGCTACCGGTTGCGACCGTGAGCCTCGCGGTCCGCGTGTTGCTCACCGTGGCGCTCACGGCGCTCTTCTCGGCCAGCCTGACGGGGTACCTGAGCTATCGCGCGGCGTCGGAGCGCGTGCCGCGGGCGTTCGGCGTGGCGCAGGCCCCCCGCGGCGGGGGTCCCGGGGGTGCCGGGCCTTTCGCAGAGCCCGGTGGTGCGATGGGCGCATCGCGGGCGCTGCTGGCCGAGCTGCAAGGGGCGACGTTCAGCGCCGCCGCGATCGCTCTCGTCGTGGCCATGGCGGTGGGTGGCTGGATCGCGCTGCGAGCGAGCCGTCCGATCTCACGTGTGGCGGAGGTCACGCGGCGCTACGGCGCCGGCGAACGCTGGGTGCGCGCGGAACCGAGCGGTCCGACGGAAGTCGTGGCGCTGGCGCGTGTGTTCAACGACACCGCAGATCGCCTGCAGGCCGAAGAGGACCAGCGGCAGCGCTTCACGACCGACGTGGCGCACGAGCTGCGCACCCCGCTCACCGTCCTCAAGAGCGAACTCGAGGCTCTACAGGACGGGCTCATGCAGCCCGACGACGAGACCCTGCAGCAGCTCCTGCAGCAGGTCGACCTCCTCGGTCGCCTGGTCGCCGATCTGCGCCTCGTGACCCTGGCCGAAGCCGGTGAACTGACCCTGCATCGCCAGCGGCTCGACCTCGGTGCGCTCGCGCGTGAGGCGGGCGCTGCCTTCCAGGCCCGTGCCGCCAGTGCCGGCGTCGTGCTGCGCATCGACGCCGAGCGTGTGGTGGTGGACGCCGATGCGGAACGGCTGCGGCAGGTGCTCAACGCGCTCGTCGACAACGCGCTGCTCCACGCAGCGCAGAGCACCACGGTCGACGTCGTGGTACGGCGTGACGGTGAGCGAGCCGTGCTCGAGGTGCTCGATGACGGGCCAGGCATCGCCGCGCAGGAGGTGCCGAACGTGTTCCGACGCTTCTACCGAGTCGACGCCTCGCGTCGTCCTGGAACTGGCGGCTCGGGTCTCGGACTGTCGATCGTGGCGGCGATCGTCGCGCTCCACGGGGGTACCGTGGACGTCTTGCAGCGCGCCGAGGGTGGGGCCCGGTTGCGCGTCGAACTGCCGTGTGCGCCCGATGCCTGATCCAGGCGGACACCTGTACCGGCGCTGGGTGACCGCACGCGCGTACACTCCATGCTGAGCATGTCCCACCACACCTGGAACTACCAACGCGCCCTGCGCGCTGCCGGCTACCGGGTCACGCATCAGCGGGAACTCGTCATGGACGTGATCTGTGAGAGTGGGGGTCGGATGAGCGCGCGAGAGGTGTGCACGGCGGTACGGAGGCGCGAGGCGACGGTCAACGACGCGACGGTGTACCGGAACCTGCACTTCCTGAGCGAGCGTGGGCTGATCCGGCCAGTCGAGCAGCAAGGGCAGACGCACTACGAACTGGCCGGGCCCAACCCCGCGCACCATCATCTCGCGTGCCGCGTCTGCGGCGCCGAGCGGGAGGTGCATCATGACGTTACAGACGCGTTCTATGGCCTCGTCGAGGAGCGCTTCGGGTTCCGTGTCACCAGCGACCACCTGGTGCTCGAGGGACTGTGTGAAGTGTGCGTGAGGGCGTCCGGGACGAATGCCGCTGTCACCCATCGACGTTGACAAATGATTCTTGGGTCGGAAGAATCGTAGGTGAGGCTACAGAGCTTCGGTCCTGACCGTGCATCAACGCGCTGCCGCGATGGGCACGGTTCCTACACCCGAGGAGGTGCTCCGTGATACCCGCGCTTCGAAGCGCAACGAACACGACTGCACGTACGCTCGAGATCGTCCGGGTCGTGCTCCTGCTGTTGATCTTGGGAGCGTTCGTCATGTACCCGGTCGAACTCTTCATCATCGGCCACTGGCTCGACTCGTGGGAGTCGTTGATCCCGTTCTGGATCACCATCCCAGGTGTGATCTTCACCGTCTGGATCTTCTTCGATCGCAAGACCCCATGGGTGCGCTGGGCGTTCATCATCACCATGTGGGCGGCCATCGTCACCGGCCTGGTCGGTGCCTACTGGCACTGGATCTGGAACATGGAGGACACCCGGGGCATCGCGTGGAACTGGTCGTACGCGATGGATCAATTCCACGGCTTCCGTCCCGTCTTGGCAGCGATGGCCTACACCAACATGGGTGTGACCGGCCTCGCCTGCATCTTCCGGGCGCGATAGGAGACCGCGATGCTTGAACGTTGGATGAACGCCAAGACCGAGGAGGGCAAGGTCCTCGGGTTCCTGCAGAACTTCTTCTTGCTCATCGCCGCATTCGGCTTCTTCTTCTATGGTGTCGAGCACTGGGTGATCGACCACTACATGGAGAGCTTCTGGGCGCGCTGGCCGTTCTACGTGTCGATGATCGGGTTCCCGCTCGCGATCGTCATGTTCTTCACCACACACAAGGCGGTGCGTCTACCGTTCACCATCTGGATGGTGGTATCGGTCCTGACCGGGTTCGCTGGTGCGTTGCTGCACCTGATCTGGAACGCCAACGACCTCGGGGTCAGCCTGTTCACCATCTCCGGTCTCCTGGAGTCGTTCCAGGTCCCGTACCGCCCGGTCCTCGCCGGACTCGCCCATACGCACGTCGGCGCCGTCGGCTTGGTCGTCGGCTTGACCGCCGCCGTCAAGGAGTCTTCATCGTCCTCCGCGCCTCCACACACGGCGCCGCGCGATACTGCGGTAACTCGCACCGAAAGGAACGCCCCATGATCAAGCTCATCACCGCCACCGTCTTCGCCCTCCTCATCAGCTTCGCCGTTGCGCAGCCCACCATCGACGGCGCCATCGCCGACGGCGAGTACGCCAACACCGTCACGCACGACGACTCCGGCATGGTCGTGTACTGGACCATCGACGACGACATGATCTACATGGGCTTCACGCTCGAGGCGCGCGGTTTGGTCGGTATCGGCTGGGGTGACGAGATGACCAACCGCAAGGCCGGCTTCGACGTCATCATCGTGACCGAAATGGACGGCGAGTTCGTCGCGCTCGACATGTTCCAGGAGAGCGCCCGCGGCGAGCCGGTGCTCGATAGCGAAGAGGGCGGCAGCAACAGCATCGTCGACTTCGCGGCGAGCCACGAAGGCGACCTCTGGACCGTCGAGTTCTCCCGCCCGCTCGACACCGGTGAAGACACCGACGTGGCGATCACGCCCGGCACCCCGATGATCTTCATGGGCGCCTACGCCAACGTGATGGATCCGAGCCGTGCGCACGGCCGCAGCACGCAGGGCGGCGCCTGGTACATCGAGGACTTCACCTTCTGACCTTCTGACGCTGACCCGCGCACCATCGCGCAGACGCGTCACACCCGTACGGGAGTGGCGCACCACATCGCCCCCACGATCGGCAACGGTCGTGGGGGCGAGCGCGTGGATCAGACGGCGCGGTGCGGACGGGTCGGGATCACGCGGACGAACACGTACAGCTGGATCAGCGCCGCGCCGGCCAGGAACGCGCGCAGCGGCCACGACGGGACCAGCCAGATGGCCGTCGCGAGCATGAGGCTCCAGCTGAACGCGATGGTGGCGGCCTTGAACCGCAGCGTCAGGCCTCGGCCGCTCTGCAGGTCGTGGAGCAGCGGACCGAAGCGCTTGTGCTCCATGAGCCAGCGATGGAGACGGGGGCTGCTCCGCGCGAACGCGAACGCGGTGAGGAGCAGGAACGGCGTGGTCGGGATGCCCCGCACCACGATGCCGATCATCGCGAGTGTGAACGTCAGGCAACCGAAGGCGAAGTACGCCGCTCGTACGAGCGGGTTCGCTGCCGGTCCCGTTGCTGCGGCTGGCACGGCGACGACCCGGTCGGGCGGAGGCGAGCGCTTCGACGCGGGCTCGTGGGGAGGCTCGGAAGCGGCCATCAGGCATGAGCGTAGCCCTGGTTGGGCGACCGGTCAACGTGTACGCGACACGGTGGCGAGCGGACTCGATGGACGAGTGTCCCTGCGGACCGCGTCGCTAATGTGGACAATGGAGTCCAGGAACCCCCGGCCATGAAGGCCGGTCGAGGAGGACCGTCATGCATCCAACCGTCCCCGCCGTGGACACGATCACCATCGACGTTGCGAGCCTGCCAGCTGGCTCGTGCCGCCAGACCATCGAGAACACCTTCGAGTCGCTCGCACCTGGCGCCGCCCTCGAGATCGTCGTCGACCACGACCCCGCACCCCTGCGGCAGCGCTTCGCGTCGACGCGTCCGGGCGCCTCACAGTGGACGTACCTCGAAGCGGGACCGACGACCTGGCGTGTCCGGGTGGAGCGGCTCGCCTGACGTCGGCACACCGCGTGCGCCTCCGCACGGTCGCACTCCCCGTCGAGCACGGCGCGTGGGGCTTTCTCCTCGAGCCCGCGCTCCTCGGGCTCCTGGTCGCGTGGAGTTCCGCGGGCGTGGCACTCGTGATCGCGGGGCTGGCCGCGATCGTGCTCCAGACCCCCCTCAGCCTGGCGCTCAGCGACGTGCGGCGGCGGCGCGTCTACCCGAGGACCGGCCTCGCCTGGCGCTTCGTGGCCTTGTACGGCGTCATCCTCGGCGCCGCGGTGGTGGTGGCGATCGTGCTGGCGGGCACACCCGCGATCCTGGTACCCGCGCTCATCGCGGTGCCGCTCGCGCTCGGGCAGCTCTGGTTCGACGCGCACGGGCGCTCGCGCGAGTTCGCCCCCGAGGTGCTCGGCGCGCTCGCCATCGGGTCGCTCGCCTCCTGCATCGCCGTCGCCGCCGGGTGGAGCATCGTTGCTGCGTTGGGCCTATGGGCGCTGCTCGCCGCCCGGAGCGTCCCCACGATCGCGTACGTGCGGGCGCGCTTGCGCCTCGAGCGCGGCCACACCGTCGACCCCACGCGTGTGTGGGCCATGCACCTGCTCGCGTTGGCGCTCGTGGCGGTCGCCGTGGCGTTCACCGATCTCGCCTGGCTCGTCCTCGTCCCGTATGTGGCGCTGGCTGGCCGCGCGGCGCTGGGCGTGTCGCGCCTGCGTGTCAGCGTGCCGGCCAAGGTCATCGGTTTCCGCGAGCTCGGCTTCGGCGTCGCGCTCGTCGCGCTCCTCGCTCTCGTGCTCTGACGCACGAGTGGTCGTGCACTGCGTTGACACGCCCTTTGCCGCGGGCGGATACTGGTGGAGTCGAATGCGTTCGCGCGCACCCTCGCTCTTGGGCGCAGCGCCGCACGAGGCCACGCCCCGTGTGGCGTCGGTCGGCACGATGCCAGGAGCATCGACGACCCCGTGTCGGCCTTTGCGTCGGCGCCGGCGAGCGCATTCTGTAGACACATCGTCCGATCGTGACGCTCGGCGCACGCGGCAAGCGCCCGCCAACCGGCCGAGCATCGCCGTCTCGAGGAGGTGGTCACGAAGGAGCAGCGAACGGTTCCCCATCGTTCTGCACCAGGGGCCGTGTCGACGCGTGGCCCCTCATCATCACGGAGGTACCCATGCGAACGATCTTCACCCTCGTCTTCGCCCTGTCGCTCGGCCTGGCCAGCGCACAGCTGACCTTCTGGACGACCGAAGAGCAGCCCGAGCGAATGGCGATCCAGAACCAGATCGCATCCGACTTCGAGTCCGCCACTGGCATCAGCGTCACCGTCGTGCCCGTCACGGAGAGCCAGCTGGCGGAGCGCGTCACGGCCGCCTTCGCGGCAGGAGACTTGCCCGATGTCATCTTCCACCCCGTGAACTACGCCCTCGGATGGGCCGAAGCCGGCGTCATCGACACCGCTGCGGCGACCGAGGTCATCGACCAGCTCGGACGCGGGACCTTCGGTACCGCGGCCCTCGATCTGGTCGAGTTCGGTGGTGAGTTCACATCCGTGCCCGCCGACGGCTGGACGCAGCTGCTGCTGTACCGAGCGGATCTCTTCGAAGAGGCCGGCCTCGAGCCTCCCACGACCTTCGAGGCCATCCTCGCGGCAGTCGAGGCGCTGCACGATCCACCGAACATGTACGGCTTCGTCGCCGCCACCGACCCGAGCCAGGACTACATGATGCAGGTGTTCGAGCACTTCGCACTCGCGAACGGCGTGCACCTGGTGGACGACATGGGCAACATCACACTCGACGTACCGGAGATGGTCGAGACGCTCGAGTTCTACAAGGAGCTCGCCGAGGCGAGCCCGCCGGGGAACCTGTACTGGCTGCAGTCGCGCGAACTGTATCAAGACGGAAGCGCGGCCATGATCGTCTGGTCGCCCTTCATCATCCCCTCGCTGGTCGGCCTGCGCGATGAAGTGCCGGTCACGGCCGACGAGGACCACTACTCAGGTTGGCTGGCCGAGCGCACCGAGTTCGCGACCCGCATCGCCGGGCCGAGCAACCCGACGGGCGCCGGCTGGGCCCAGCTGCAGTACTTGGCCATCACCGTCGACGCCGACATCGACGCCTCGCAGGAGTTCATCAGCTACCTGCTGAGCGACGGCTACCTCGACTGGATGTCGATGGCGCCACAAGGCAAGTTCCCGGTCCGCTCCGGCACCGTCGATGAGCCCGACTTGTACGCCCAGGGCTGGGCGGGCCTCGAGATCGGTGTCGATCGCTTCCAGCCGCTCTCAGACTTCTACGACGATGACGTGATCAACGCGATCGTCGAGGGCCTCGAGACGGGCAGCCGCTGGGGCTTCGCCCAGGATGAGGGCGCCCTCGTCGGGACGCTGTACGGCACCCGCGTCATGGCCGAGCTCGTGCGCGAGTTCCTCGACGGTGACCGCACCGCCGAGGAGACTGCCCGCGAGATGCAGAGCCGCGTCGAAGCGCTGCGCTGAGCGTGCTCCCGGATGGCCGACCCAGCGGGGTCGGCCATCCGCTCCTATTTGATCGAACGTAAGGAGGGGTCGCATGGCGGTGCGACGCATGACGCTCGAGGCCAGGGAAGCGCGCCTCGCGTACTGGATGTTGGCGCCGACGTTCGCCGTCATCCTCCTGATCGTGCTCTTCCCGGTCCTGCTCAACGTGTGGCTCAGCTTCAAACCCGTCACCCTTGCCGATCTACGCGCGCCGGTGCCGGTCGCCAACGAGCGCGTGATGCAGCAGCCGGAGGACGCAGGTGACGAACTCGTCTTGCGCCTCACGATGCGCAACGGGAGCCAGCGCATCACGCTGTTCGGGGTCGATTGGCAGAAGACGCTCCCAGCTGGCCTCACGCTGACGACGGTCGAGCCGCGATGCGAGCAGGACGGGCGCACGGTCGCCTGTGCGTTCGGCGACTGGGAGGGAGGCTACCGGGAGACGCTGGAACTCACGTTCGTGGCCGACGCCGCCTATCTCGAGGCCGGCTCGCCCGACGTGCGCGAGGCCCCGACCGACATGCGCGCGCAGGCGGAGAACATCATCACGAGCTTCGTGTTCACGCTCGACAACTATCGGCGCGTCCTGACCGGTACGGACTTCTGGCCGTCGCTGCGCATCACGCTCGTGTACACGTTCTTCAGCTCGGTCGGATCGATCCTGCTCGGGCTGTTCGCCGCGCAACTGCTCAACTCGCGCTTCCGCGGCCAGGGGATGTTGCGAGGCCTGTTCCTGTTCCCGTACGTCGCTCCCGTCATCGCGGTGGCGTTCGTGTGGGCGTTCTTCCTGGATCCCTTCAGCGGCACCGTGAACGCCCTCGGCCAGCGCTGGGACCTGCTGGCCGGACCGGTCAACTTCCTGGGCCAGCGTTCGATCGAGCTGAGCCTCTTCGGGCTGTCCTTCGCCTTCCCGTTGGCGCTCGCATCGGTGGTCGCCTTCAGCTCGTGGAACTACTTCCCGTTCGCGTTCCTGTTCATCCTGGCGAGGCTGCAGGCCGTACCGGTCGACATGTACGAGGCGGCCGACGTCGATGGGGCAGGACCCTTCGCCCAGTTCTGGTACATCACGCTGCCGAACCTCGCGGGCATCCTGGCGGTCCTCTTCTTGCTTCGCTTCATGTTCCTGATCAACAAGTTCGAGGACATCTTCCTGCTCACCGGCGGTGCCGCGGGTACGAAGAACCTGCCCGTCCTGATCTACGACGAGGCGTTCGCTCGCTCCGACATCGGCGCTGGATCGGCGGTCGCGATGGTCCTGTTCCTGGTCCTGTTGATCTTCATGTTCTTCTACTACCGCTTCGCCCCGGAGAACGAATGATGTCCGCGACGAACGCCATCACCCGGCCGACCCTGTCACCGGCGTCGATCGCGATCGCCGCGGGCGTCGGCAGCCTCACGGTGGGCATGGTCGTCGCGCTGTGGGCGTTGGTCGCCTCCGTGGTCGGTGGCATGGTCACGGTCCTCCCGCTCGGTCAGGCGCTGCTCGTCGGTCTGGCGCTCGGCGCCGTGATCGGCGCCTTCCGCGAGCGGCGCGACACGCCGCTGGTGATCGCGGTCGGCGCCGGTCTCGTCGTGGCGCTCGTGTGGTTGCTCGTCAGCGGCTTCCGCCCCCTCGGTCTCGAGGCCGTCGAGCCCGTGTGGGGCGTGGCCTATGCCTTCATCGCGCTGGCTGTCGCGGGCCAGCTGGTGCGCTACGGTCTGCGCGACTTCGACCTGAGGCGGCCACGGCGCGACGTGCTCGAACGGGTGATCGTGCGGTTGTTGCGCGGCTTCGGTTTCTCGTTCTTCGCCGTGATCATCCTCTTCCCGTTCTGGTACATGCTGTCGGCGTCGCTGAAGGGGCGCGCCGCGATGCTGCGCGATCCTGCGAACCTCGCCATCGAGTTCCACCTGGGTGTGCGTCAGTTGCTGGTCGGGTACCGCGAGGTGCTGTTCACCTTCGACTTCTTGAACTTCATCGGCAACAGCGCGCTCGTGGCCTTCGTGACCATGGTCGTGACGCTCGTGATGGCGGTGCTCGGTGCCTACGCCGTCACGCGCCTGGCGTTCCCCGGCCGCACCTTCCTGTCGAGGTCGATCCTGCTCATATACATGTTCCCGGCGATCGTACTGGTGATCCCGCTCTACGCGGTCTTCACGCAGCTCGGCTTGCGCAACACCCTGCCCGGGCTGTTGATCGTGTACCCGGCCACCACGATCCCGGTGGCGTTGTACATGCTCCGCAGCTACTTCCAGACGTTGCCGAAGGACCTCGAGGAGGCCGGGTTGATCGATGGTTGCACGCGTGCACAGGTGATCTGGCGCATCACCTTGCCGCTGTCGATGCCCGCCATGGCGTCGGTCGGCCTCTACGTGTTCATGATCGCGTGGAACGAGTTCCTGTTCGCGTTCATGTTCCTCGACAACCCCGCGATCTTCACGCTCCCGCGCGGCATGGTCATGCTCGACAGCCAGGAGGTGCCGCGACAGTACTTGATGGCCGGCGCCATGATCATCACGCTGCCGATCATGCTGCTGTTCTTCTGGTTCGAGAAGTACCTGGTCGGCGGCCTGACCGCCGGCGGCGTCAAGGGCTGACGTGCGCGCCCTCTACGTCTCGACGCGGCTCGCGGGCACGGACGGCGTGAGCCTCGAGAACGCCAAGCTCCTCCACGTGTTGGAGGAGCTCGGCTTCTCGCCCCACATGTGCGCGGGTGAGCTCGACGCGGACGGACCACCCGGGACCCTGGTTCCGGAGCTGCACTTCCGAGACCCGTCGGCGGTCGAGCTCGGCGAGCGCTTCTTCGGGCCGGGCGGCGGCGATCCCAGCCTGCGTGACGACCTGCGCGCACGGGCCGACACGCTGCGCGGCGAGCTGGAGCGAGTCGTCGACGAGGTACGGCCCGATCTCCTGGTGTTGCAGAACGTGTGGGCGGTGCCGATGCAGCTGCCGCTCGCCGAGGCGCTGGCGGCGCTGGTTGCCGAGCGCGCCATCCCCACCCTCTCGCACGAGCACGACTACCACTGGGAACGCGAACGCTTCGCCGAGGCGCGCCTGCCGAGCTACCTCGACAGCTACTTCCCGTTCGACGCCCCCTCGGTCTGCCACCTAGCGATCAACAGCCTCGCCGCGGATGCGCTACGGCGACGCCGCGGCGTCGAGGCGCTGGTGCTCCCGAACGTGCTCGACTTCGATACGCCGGCCCCTGAGCCCGACGCCTTCGCGGCGACCTTCCGCGAGGCGATCGGCCTGACGGACGAGCAGCGCCTGATCCTGCAACCGACACGCGTGATCCCACGCAAGGGCATCGAGCTCGCGATCGACCTGCTCGCCGAGCTCGACGACCCGCGCAACGTCCTGGTCATCACCCACGCCGCCGGGGACGAGGGGCTCGACTACCTGCGTGCCCTCGAGCAGCGCGCTCGCGAGCGCTCGGTCGACCTGCGCCTGGTCGACCACGTCGTCGGCGCGACGCGCGCGCCCGGCCCGGACGGGACGCCACGGTTCGCGCTGTGGGATACCTATCCCCATGCCGACCTGGTGACCTACCCGAGCCTCTACGAGGGGTTCGGCAACGCCTTGCTGGAGACGATCTGGTTCCGAAAGGCGGCGCTCGTCAACCGCTACGCCGTCTACGCGGCCGACATCGCGCCGAAAGGGTTCCGTTTCGTCGAGATCGATGGCGCGGTGACGCCCGTGGCCGTGCGTGCGTTCGGCGCGCTGCTGGATGACCCCGCGGCGCGGGATGCGATGGCGGAGCACAACCTGCGCTTGGCCCGGACACACTTCGGCTATGGAGCGCTGCGCCGCGTCGTCGCCTCCGCACTCGCCGCGCTCGGGCTGCCAACCGCACCCTGATACCCGGATAGGGTATCCTTGCGGCAGGAGGCACGGCCATGGATCCACTCCGCGTCACCGTCCCATCGTCGATCGACCAGGCGCGCAGCGCGCTCGAGGTCGCGCTGAAGTCGAAGGGCTTCGGCATCCTCACTGAGATCGACCTGCAGGCCACGTTCAGCGCCAAACTCGGCGCCGACCACGAGGGCCACCGAATCCTCGGCGTGTGCAAGCCGCAACTCGCCAAACAGGCGCTCGACCTGGATCGCGACGTCGCGCTGCTCCTGCCGTGCACCGTCACGCTGCGCGAGGTCGAGGGCGGTACCGAGGTGATCGCGATCGATCCGCAGCACGTGTTCACGCTCGCCGCGAGCGACACGCGGGCGCAACTGGTGCCGCTGGCCGCACAGGTCCGTGCCGAACTGGCCGAGGCTCTCGCGGGGATCGACGTCAGCGTGGCTTGAGGCGCGCCTCGAACCCCGTCGAACGGGCGTGGACCGCACTCGCGTCGGCCGGTTCAACCGGGCGCCCGGGGGGCGGTTGCGGCGGCCAGCCCCGACAAGTACGCGCCTTCGACACGCCCATCACCGAACGCGTCGCCCGCGAGCGTCAGCCCGGTGGTGACCTCGAACGCTCGCTCTGCGAGCGTGTACTCGGGTTGCGCGTACCGCCAGCGATGGTGGAAGCTCCACGTTGGGTCGGTGTCCCACGGCAGCAGGGGACGCGCGGCGGCGAGGAGGTCCGCCACGATCACCTCGGGTCGGTCGTCGAAGCGCAGGCGGCTGTAGCTCGGCGTGGCGTGCAGGAGCAGCGTGACACCGTCGGCGGTGCCGGGTGCGCGACGACTGGAGTCGTGGGCGATCCACGCGAGGTCGGGATGCTCGGGCAGTTGCACACCCGGCCATCGTGGCGCCTCGACGCCGCCGAAGCCGAGCGCCACGGTATGGCACGGGGCGTAGGTGACGGCCTCGAGCCTGCCGCGGACGTCGTTCGTGATGTCGATGTCGGTAAGTAGGGCCAGGGCTTGTGGGACCGGCGCCGTCACGATCACGGAGGTCGCTCGGAAGGTGGGGCCGTCCCGCGTTGCGACGCTCCAGCTGTCTGCGTCGGGCCGCACCGCGGCGACCGTCGTATGGAGGCGAACGTCCAGCCCCTCGGCGAGCGCCTTGCCGATGGCGTTCATGCCCTCGGGGCAGGCGTAGCGGGGGTTCGACTCGGCACTCGCCATGCGCCACCCTTCGACCGCCGTCCAGCGTGCGACGCCGCGGCTCCACTCCGTGACGACCCCCGCGGCCGACCATGCCTCCACCTGAGCAGCGAAGCGCTCGTCGCGGACGGTGATGAACTGCGCCCCGTGGTCGATCCGCTGACCGTGCACGGTGCGGCTCGCCGCGCGACCGCCGAACCCACGGCTCTTCTCGAGCACGACGACGTCGGCACCGCTGGCGCGCAGACTGCGCGCGGCGACGAGACCGGCTACGCCGGCACCGATGACGAGGACGTCGGCCATGTCGGGCGAGGATACCGCGGCGTGACCTGCCGACCGTGTCCGCTCCCTCCGTTCGACGATCGCGGTACCCCGCTGGGGTATCATCGCCGCATGGCGACGACGGGGGCCACGGATGAGAGGAGCGGCGCGATATGGGTGCGCTGAGCATCGGTCCGCTCGTCCTCTCACTCGACCGCGCGTACGCGGGTGTCGGATTCTTGGTGTTGCTGGCCGGCGCAGAACTGCTCGCCCGCCGTGGTCGACCGGAACTGGCGACGTGGGGTTGGTACGCCGCGCTCGCGGCGTTCGTCGGGGCTCGCCTCGGCTTCGTGCTGGAGAACCTCGACTTCTACCGTTCGACGCCGGGCGCCGTGTTCGCGATCTGGCAAGGTGGCTTCGCCCCCTGGTGGGGGATCGCGGCGGCCGCGCTCGTCAGCCTCGTGTTCGCGCTTCGCCTCCCGGCGCTGCGGGGCGCCATGGCCGGTCTCGGGCTCGCCGCGATCGCCGCCTGGTGGATCCCCTCGGGCCTCCTGACGCCGGTGACGGGGGCCGCTGGCGCGGCGCTGCCGACGCTGACGCTGGCGTCGCTCGACGGACCCGAGACGCGGCTCGACCGGCTCCCGACCGGCGCCATCGTCAACGTCTGGGCGACGTGGTGCCCGCCCTGTCGCCGCGAGCTGCCGGTCTTCTTCGCGGCGGCGGAGCAGCATCCGGACGTCGCGGTGTTGCTCGTGAACCAGCGCGAGAGCGCGGCGCTGGTTCGTGGCTACCTGGAGGGCGCCGGGTTCCCGAGCGCCGGCGTGCTCCTCGACCCCGACGGCGCCGTCGGGTCGACGTTGCGGGTGGTGGGGCTGCCGACCACCTTCGCGTTCGACGCGACCGGCGCGTTGGTCGACGTCCACGTCGGTGAGATCTCGGCGCCGGCCCTCGCCGCGATGATCGCGCGCGTCCGCTGATCAGCCCTGCCGTTCAGCCGATGCCCAGCACCTGACACACGGTACCGGTGACGCCGAAGACGAGCAGGAGGAAGCCGATCGCGATCGCCGCGACGCCGAGCAGCATGGTCTCGGTGCGGGCCACCGAGGCGACTTCCGCGAGCTGTGCGCCGTGCCCGACGAAGAACCGGATGACGGCGGCGGTGCCGATCACGAGCACGAGCGCTCCGAGAACCAGCATGAACACACACATGACGGCCTCCAGACCGGGCAGGGGCACCCCCGACCCACTCGGGCGCGGTGCGAAGAACCGCAGGATCGACGTGGGGGACGCCACTCGTCTCGGCCACGAGGCCTGATGGGTGCACTCGCACCCGTACGCTTCCATGGTAGCGCTGCTTCAGGGCGCCGTGAGGTGCGTGCGCCCGCTTGCCAGCTCGTAGGTGAGGCCGGCCACCCCGAGGCGGCCGTCGGCGACCCGCGTCGCGATGACGGGCCCGGCGTGGCTCAGGGCGGCGACCGTCATGCGCAGGTGTGCCTCGCCTGCGCGACATGCGAGCGCCTCCACGCCCTCATCGGCGTCGCCGCGGCGGGCGGCGACGGCCACCGCGGGCGCCAGCGGTGCCAGCACCTGGGCCAGGTGGCCTTCGGGCACGTCGTCGCCGCCGAAGGTCGCGGCGGCGGCACGCACCGCGCCGCACGCCTCGTGGGCCATGACGACGATCAGCGACACGCCGAGCTCGAGCACTGCGAACTCGAGGCTGGCGAGCGCCCCAGGCGTGAGGACCTGGCCGGCGTTGCGCACGATGAAGAGGTCTCCGAGGCCTTGGTCGAACACGAGCGTCGGCGGCACGCGCGCATCGGAGCAGGCGAGGATCGCGGCGATCGGGTGCTGGCCCTCGGCCAAGCTGGCGCGCGTCTCCCGCCCCTGGTGCGGGTGGCGCGGCGCGTCGGTAGCGTAGCGTTCGTTGCCCTCGAGGAGTGTGGCGAGGACCGACGCGGCGGCGGGAGGGAGGTGGACGCCCATGCCCACAAGATACCCCGGGCGGGTATGTGAGGCAAGGTCGTGACGGGAGCGTGGACCGTTCAGCCGGTCGAGAAGGGGAGGGGCGGTTGAACGACGCGCCGGTCGGCGGGGAAGAGCCCGCTCAGGCTCACGCCGACCAGCCGCAAGGCCCCCTCGGGTCGCGGCGTCGCGAACAGCAGCGCATCGGCCCACGGGCGCAGGTCCGCGGTCGAGGCCACGGGCGTCGCAGGGGTGGTGGAGCGGGTGATCACCCGGAAATCTCGGTACTTGACCTTCACCGTCACCGTGCGCGCGGCCAGGCGCGCGCGAACGAGGCGGCGCCCGACCGCCTCGCAGACGGCCGCGAGCTCGCTCTCCAGGTCGTCGCGCGCGCTGAGGTCGCGGTCGAACGTTCGCTCCGCGCCGATCGACTTGCGGCGGCGGTCCGGGACGACTGGGCGGTCGTCGACGCCTCGCGCCACCAGGCGCAGGAACGTCGCGAGCTTGCCGACGGCGCCGGCCAACGCCGCCTCGTCGACGCGCAGCAGGTCGGCGCCCGTGTGCACACCGAGGGCATGGAGGCGCTCTGCGGTCCGCGGTCCGACGCCGAAGAACGCCTCGATGGGCAGCGTGGCGACGAACGCCGGCACCTCTGCAGGGGTCACCACCGTCAGGCCGTCGGGTTTGTGCATGCCGGAGGCAACCTTCGCCACGAATTTGCCGTTGGCGACGCCGGCGGAGGCCGTGAGGCCGGTCGTCGCTCGTATCTCGGCCTTGATCGCGCGCGCGAGCAGCGTCCCGGAAGGCGGTCCGCGTTTGGGCTCGGTGACGTCGAGGAAGGCCTCGTCGAGCGCGAGTGGCTCGACCAGGTCGGTGAAGGAGCGGAACACCTCGTGCACCGCAGCGGACGCCTCGTGGTACGCCGCGAAGCGCGGTGGGACCACGATGAGCTCGGGGCACGCGCGTCGGGCGACGACGGTCGGCATCGCTGAGCGGACCCCGAAGCGGCGTGCCTCGTACGAGGCCGTCATGACGACGCCCCGTTCGCTCGCACCCCCGACGGCCACGGGGCGTCCTCGCAAACTCGGCTCGTCGCGCTGCTCCACGGCGGCGTAGAACGCGTCCATGTCGACGTGCACAACCTTGCGCACCGAGGCCACGCTAGCAGGCGGGGAGGCGGGTGTCGCTGCGTCAGGGTGATCGACGACCGCGGGCCCGTGTGACGCGCCATAGTAGGGGCCATGCGCATCGAACAGATCGAGCTCCGCGAGGTCGCCATGCGGCTGCGTTTCCGCTTCGAGACCAGCTTCGGCGCCGAGCAGGACCGTCGGATCCTGTTGGTCACGGTCCGTGGCGATGGGGAAGAGGGCGTCGCCGAGTGCGTCGCGGGCGAGTTCCCGGGGTACGCCTACGAGACACGCGACACCGCTTGGGGTGTCATCAAGGACTTCGTGGCGCCCGTGGTGATGGGGCGGGACTACGCCACCCCGCACCAACTCCTCCACGATCTGCGCTTCGTGCGCGGTCACAACATGGCGGTCGCGGCGGTCGAGATGGCGCTGTGGGACCTGCACGCCAAGTCGCTCGGCGTACCGCTCTGGCACCTGCTGGGGGGCGTTCGCACGGCGGTGCCTGTCGGGGTGTCGATCGGCATCCAGGCGAGCGCCGAGGCGACGGTGGAGGAGGCGCGCACGCACCTCGCGCAGGGCTACCGGCGGGTGAAGCTCAAGATCAAACCGGGTTGGGACGTCGTCCCGGTGCGTGCGGTACGCGAGGCGTTCCCTGATGCCGACGTCACGGTCGATGCCAACAGCGCCTATCGCCTGACGGACGCACCGATCCTGCGCCAGCTCGACGCCTTCGACTTGGCGTACGTCGAGCAGCCGCTCGCGCACGACGACCTGGTCGACCACGCCACCCTACAGGCGCAGCTCAGCACGTCGATCTGCCTCGACGAGTCGATCCACAGCGCCGAGGACGCCCGCAAGGGACTCCAGATCGGGGCCGGACGGGTGATCAACGTGAAGGTCGGTCGCGTGCGCGGCTACGTCGCCGCCAGGCGCCTGCACGACGTCGCGGTGTCGTTCGGCGCACCCGTGTGGTGCGGCGGCATGCTCGAGTCGGGCGTCGGTCGAGCCCACAACCTGCACGTCTCCACCCTCGAGGGCTTCGTGCTGCCGGGTGATACGAGCAGCGCGAGCCGCTACTGGGACGAGGACATCGTGGAGCCGCTGCTCGACGCGGTCGACGGCGTCCAGCAGGTGCCCGAGGGCGCCGGTATCGGGGTGACGCTCAAGCATGACCTGGTCGAGCGGTTGACGCAGCGCGTCGAGGTGCTCTCTGCGTCCGGCTGAGGCGCTGTGCGCCAGCGGGGTGTAGGAGGCCTCGAGGCC
This sequence comes from Trueperaceae bacterium, assembly GCA_003556805.1. GTDB lineage: Bacteria > Deinococcota > Deinococci > Deinococcales > Trueperaceae > CSSed10-48. Next base: position 36,464 of record PWQI01000208.1, read on the forward strand.
GCTTGTGAAAGCGAGCACGAATACGTGTCCAGGTCGGGACGCGCGCTGTGCGGCCGATCGGGACATTCGGGGTTGACACCCATCCCCCGGCTTCATAGACTTCCTCATAGACGACAAGGACATCTAGAACTCCGCTTTGGCGGTGGCCGCGATGCCGGGTCGACGAGGAGGTCACGAGGATGACGCAGTCCACGGGGTACGCGATCACGGCGCTCGGCCACGTCGCGTCTTCGGGTGGGAAGGCACTGTTCATCAAGGACATCGCGGAGGCGACTGGCCTCCCACACCCGTACCTCGCCAAGATCATCCACACGCTCGCTCGGCGCGGTCTTGCCGTCACCCGGCGCGGTGTTGGCGGGGGTGTCGCGTTGGCTCGTGAACCGGGCGACATCACCCTCTACGACATCGCCTACGCCCTCGACGACCCACTGCTCGAGGAGCGCTGCATGCTCGGAACCGCCGAGTGCAGCGATGAACGCGCCTGTCCGGCACACGCCTTCTGGACACAGCACCGGAAGGACCAGATCGACTTCTTGCGTACCAGCACCTTGGCAGACGTCGCCGCCTTCGAGCGGCGCCAACGCGATAAGGGCGCGGCGTGATCTGCGTCGCGACGAAGAGGGGGGTGGGTCTACCACGATTGCTGATAAGGTCATCCGCAAGTCGGGAACGCGGCCCGCCATGAGCGCCCCCGCCCCCTCACGCCTCGACACCCGCCAACCGCAACGCACCAGGAGGACCGCATGAATCGACCGCACACGCAGACCGAGCCCCCGGCCCAGGCGCCGACACAGGAGCACTCGCCGCGCGAGTACTACGAGCGCCTGGCGGCCGAGGCCGATGCCCACATGGACCGGCTCGAGGCCAAGGAGCCCCTGAAGGAGCTCACGCTCGAGACGCTGCTCAAGCGCCGCGGTGTGACCCGCCGCGAGTTCCTGAAGATGGTCGCGGTCACCACCGCCGCCCTCTCGCTGCCGTCGATCTTCGACCTGCGCGTCGCCCGCGCCGCGGAACTCGCCACCCGCCTGCCGGTGATCTGGCAAGAGCTGCAGTCGTGCACGGGGAACAGCATCGCGCTCTTGCGCAACGCCAACCCCGGCGTCGACGCGCTGCTGCTCGACCTCATCAGCCTCGAGTACTCCGAGGTGCTGATGGCGCCGTCGGGCCAAGCGGCCGAAGACGTCCTCGAGGCCGCCATCGAGCGCTACGACGGCCAGTACATCGCCGTCTTCGAGGGTTCGGTCCCGGTCGCCGACGGCGGCAACTACCTCACGATCGGCCCCGCCGGCCACACCGGCATCGAGATCGTCGAGCACATCTCTCGCCACGCCGCCGCCATCGTCGCGGCAGGCACCTGCGCAGCCTACGGTGGCATCCCCGCCGCCCGGCCCAACCCGACCGCCGCGCTGGGCATCGCCGACTTCCTGAACACGCGCCGGATCAACACGCCGGTCGTCAACCTGCCGGCCTGCCCGGTGTCGAGCACCAACATCGTCGGCACGATCCTGGAGTACGCCATGTTCGGCCGGCTGCCCCAGCTCGACGCTTTCGGCCGCCCGCTGTGGGCCTACCGCGACCGCATCCACGACAAGTGCGAGCGCCGCAGCCACTTCGATGCCGGTCAGTTCGTCGAGGGCTGGAACGACCAAGAGGGCCTCAAGCGCGGCCTGTGCCTCTTCAAGGTCGGCTGCAAGGGCCCGATGGCCTACAACAACTGCGGTGTCGTCCGGTACAACGAGGGCACCTCTTGGCCGATCATGGCCGGTCACGGCTGCATCGGTTGCAGCGAGCCGGGCTTCTGGGACACCATGACCCCGTTCGAAGAGCCGCTCCCCGGTCGCGTCTACCCCTTGCCCTTCGGCCTCGACGCCGATGCGGACACCATCGGTGCGGTCGCCCTGGGCGCCGCCGCAGTCGGGATCGCCGCGCACGCCGGCGCCACCGTCGTCAAGAGCGCGCTCGAGCAGCGCCAGGCGAAGCAAGAGCCGCCTAAGAAGGAGCAATAAGCCGTGGCGAGACACGTCATTGACCCCATCACGCGCATCGAAGGCCACCTGCGGATCGAGATCGAAGTCGACGACAACGGGACCATCGAAGACGCGCTCTCCAGCAGCACCGCCTTCCGCGGCATGGAGACGATCATGAAGGGCCGCGACCCGCGCGACGTGGGCATGTTCGCCCAGCGCATCTGCGGCGTGTGCACCTTCCACCACTACGAGCGCGGGGTCGAAGCGACCGAGCACACCTACGGCGTGCAGATCCCACCGAACGCGCGTTCGCTTCGCAACCTGATCTGGGCCGCGCAGCTCGTCAACGATCACGCGGTGCACTTCTACCAACTCCACTCGATGGATTGGTGGAACGTCATCAGCGCGCTCGGCGCCGATCCCGAGCTGGCCACCGAGGTCGCCCACGAGTACCACCCGACCCCGTACAACGCCTCCGTGAGCCACTACACCCGCGTCGCGCAGCGCCTCACCGCGTTCGCCGAGAGCGGGCAGCTCGGCCCCTTCACGGGCGGATACTGGGAGCACCCCGGCTACAAGCTCACGCCGGAGGAGAACCTCATCCTCGCCTCGCATTACCTCGACAACCTGGCCGTCCAGCGGCTCAGCGCGCAAGCGACCGCCGTCTTCGGGGGCAAGAACCCGCACCCGCAGAGCCTGATCGTCGGGGGCGTCACGTCCAACCGTGACGGCATCGACCCGAACCGCATCGCGCAGTATCAGTTCCTGATGCAGCAGGCGATGGACTTCGTGGAGCGCGCGTACCTGCCCGACATGGAGCTCCTCGGCCGCCGCTACGGCGACGAGGCCATGGCGGGCTGGGGTGGTGGCGTTCGAAACTACATGAGCTTCGGCGCACTCCCGCAGAACGAGCTGCCGCTCGACCAGCGCTCGTACTTCCTGCCGGCCGGGATCGTGATGGGTCGGGACCTCTCCACCGTTCAGCCCGTCGACCCGATGCAGATCGGGGAAGAGGTCGCGCACGCCTGGTACACCTACAGCGGCGGCGAGACCTCGCTCCATCCGCTGCGCGGCCAGACCAACCCCGCCTACGAGGGTCTCAACCCCGACGGTACGCTCCGTACCGAGGGTGGCTACAGCTGGGTGAAGGCGCCCCGCTACGACGGCGCTCCCATGGAGGTCGGTCCACTGGCGCGCTTCATCGTCGCCTACGCCGCCGGCCACGAGGGCGTCCGACAGCTCATGGACGACTACACCTCCAAGCTCGGCGTCCCCTTCGAGTTCTGGTACTCCACCGTCGGCCGCACCGTCGTCCGGGGGCTCGAGACGAAGCTCGTCGGCGACCACATCCCGACGATGATCGCCCAACTTACGAACAACGTCGCGGGTGGCGACGAGCGCTTCTTCAACCGCTACACGGCCCGCGACGGCGAGGGCTACGGTATGGCCGAGGCTCCGCGCGGCGCGCTCAGCCACTGGGTCGTCGTGCGCAACGGCGTCGTCGACAACTACCAGGCCGTCGTGCCCACCACGTGGAACGCCAGCCCGAAGGACGGCCGCGAGCAGCGCGGGCCGTACGAGGCGTCACTCGTCGGGCAGCCCATGGCCGATCCGACCCAGCCGCTCGAGGTCATCCGCACCATCCACTCGTTCGACCCATGCCTCGCCTGTGCGGTGCACATCTTGAACCGCGACGGTGAGGAGATCGCCCATCACGAAGTGGGGGTGTGACCGTGGCGACCAGCACCGTACGAGCACGGCCGAAGGCGGTCGTGCTCCAGAAGCCCGGGCGGCCGCGGATGGTCGTGTACGTCTTCGGACGCTACATCCGGATCGCCCACTGGGTGAGGAACGGCCTGCTCATCTGGCTGGTCCTGTCCGGCATCTACATCGGGAACCCGTTCCTCGCGCGCAACCTCGCGAGTGAGGCATCCGAGATCTTCATCATGGCGCAGGTGCGTGGCTGGCACGTCATCGCCGGCTGGATCCTGCTCGCCATGACGCTCGTGCGCATCTTCCAGTTCCTGTTCATCCGCCAAGACGGCAAGCTCGGCCTCGGCGCCGAGCTCCGGATGGCGCCGGTGATGTTCAGCTGGAGGGCGTGGCGCGACCAGCTCGCCTTCTACTTGCTGATGAGGCGCGACCACCCGCACTTCACCTACAGCAACTACGGGCCCCTGCAGTACCTCGTCTACACCATGCTCTACGCCTCGCTGCTGGTGATCAGCGTCACCGGCATCATCCTCGCTGCCCCGTACCTCTCGAGCGGGATCGCCGTCTGGAGCGCGGACATCATGCGGCCCATCGAGGTCTGGATGGGTGGCCTCGCCAACGTGCGCGCGGTGCACCGCTTCGTCATGTGGTTCTTCATCCTGTTCACGGTGGCCCACATCTACATGGCCGTGTGGAACAGCATGCGAACCGGTAACCTGCTGATCGAGGGCATCGTCTCGGGCTTCGCCGCCAAGGACGACGACGTGCACTCCCGCCCGGCGACGGACGAAGAGCTCGAGCCTGCGGCCAAGACCGAGAAGAAGTCAACCCCGTCCGAGAAGAAGTCACCCAATGCCGGAGGGAAGCACTGATGAATGACGCACGCTCGCTCCTCGTGCTCGGCGTCGGCAACGTCTTCTACGGCGACGAAGGCGCGGGCGTGCACCTGGTGCATTACCTGCGCCAGAGGTTCGCCTTCCCGGAGGGCGTCGAGGTCGTCGACGGCGGTACCCTCGGATGGCAGCTGCTGAACTTGATCGCGCAGTACGACCACGTGATCCTCGTCGACGCGGTCTGCGCCCCACCGGGCAAGGTCTACCGCTTCGACCGCGACAGCATCCCGGATGAGATCGGCTACGGCAAGCTCTCGTCACACGAGTGGGAGGTCCCCGACCTCCTGTCGGCGATGGACCTCTACGGCGACCTCCCCGAGGTCACGTGCGTCGCCATCGGCGTCCGACCGCTCGAGTTCGAAACCGGCGAGATCGGCGTCGCCCTGACGGACACCGTGCGCGAGCGCATGCCCGCGCTCGCCACGGTGGTCGTCCAGGAGATCGAGCGCCTGGGCGTCGCCCTGAGCGACCTGCGTCCCGAACTCGCAGCCGACGAGCGTTTCAGCGCCGAGGAGATCGTCCTGACGCATGCATGAGTTCGGGCTCGTGATCAGCATGATCGACCTGGCCGAGGAAGCCGCGCGCAAGGAAGGCGCGGACGTCATCGAGGCCATCCACGTCGAGATCGGGGCCCTGTCGGGCGTCGTCCCGGAGGCGCTCGAGTTCGCCTTCGGCGGCGCCCGCGCGGGCACGATGGCGGCCACCGCTCGATTGGAGGTGACGTACATCCCCGCCATCGCGTACTGTGCGACATGCCAGTCCGAGTTCGAACTCGACAACCGCTTCGGGATCGCCATGTGTCCCACCTGTGATACGCCCTCGGCCGACCTCCGTCAGGGGCGCGAGATGCACGTGAGCCATCTGGAGGTCGCGTGATGGCCGATCCCGTCGCCACGCGCGACGTGCGCGTCAGCCCTCACGGCACGGCCGTGACGCCTGGCGCTCGCGTCGTCCAGGTCCAGAAGTCGCTCATGACGCACAACGACGGCGTCGCCGCAGCCAACCGAGCGGCGTTCGAGGGCTGCCTGGTCCTGAACATCGTGTCGTCCCCGGGTTCGGGGAAGACCGCCCTGCTCGAGCGCAGCGTGCGCGAGCTCGCGGGTGACCTGCGCGTCGCCGTCGTCGTCGGCGATCTCGAGACCGACAACGACGCGATCCGGATCCACGCGGCCGGAGCGCCGTCGGTGCAGATCGTCACCGGCACCGTGTGCCATCTCGAGGCCGAGATGGTGGCGCGCGCCGTCGACCAGCTCGACCTTGCAGGCCTCGACGTGCTCGTGATCGAGAACGTCGGCAACCTCGTGTGCCCAGCATCCTGGGACCTCGGTGAGGACTTGCGGGTCACGCTGCTGTCGACCACCGAGGGCGAGGACAAGCCGCTCAAGTACCCACGCATCTTCAAGGACGCCGACGCCGTGGTGATCAACAAGGTCGACATCGCCGAGGCGGTCGGCTTCGATCGCGAGCGCGCGCTCGACGCCGTCGCGAAGGTGTCGCCCGGCACACCGGTGTTCGAACTGTCGGCTCGCACCGGCGAAGGCATGGACGCCTGGTTGGCGTTCGTGCGCGAGCGCCTGGCCGCCAAGCGAGGCTGACGCGGTGCCGCTCGAGCGGCGCCGCCTGCGCGTCAGCGGGACGGTGCAGGGCGTCGGGTTTCGCCCCTTCATCTATCGGCTCGCCCGCCAATACGGCCTTGCCGGCTGGGTCCGCAACGACGTGCACGGCGTCACCATCGAAGCGGTCGCCGAGGGTGGCGTGCTGGACGCCTTCGCCGTCTCGATCCCGGCCGAGGCGCCGCCGGCAGCGCGCGTCGAGAGCGTGCGCGAGTTGGAGCGCGGCGAGCCTGGCCGAGAGCTGCCGACGGGCTTCGTGATCGTCGAGAGCGAGGACGCCGAGGGCGTCACCACGGCGATCTCGCCCGACCTTCCGGTCTGCGACGATTGCCTGCGCGAGATGCGCGACCCGAGCGACAGGCGCCACCGGTACCCGTTCATCAACTGCACCAACTGCGGACCGCGCTACTCGATCATCGAGGCGCTGCCGTACGACCGGCCGCTCACGACCATGCGGTCGTTCCCCATGTGCGGTCCGTGCGAGGCCGAGTATCACGACCCTCTCGATCGCCGCTTCCACGCCCAACCGACCGCCTGCCCCGTCTGCGGCCCGCGGTTGCGCTTCGTCGTGGACGCGGACGGGACGGATGAGGCCTGGGACGACGCCGCCGTGCGGGCCACCGTGGCCGCGCTGCGCGCCGGCGCGATCGTCGCGATCAAGGGCCTCGGTGGCTACCACCTCGCCTGCGACGCGACCGACGAGCGTGCCGTGGGTGCCCTGCGTGAGCGGAAGTACCGCAAGGAGAAGCCCTTCGCCGTCATGGGGAGCGACCTCGCCGCTCTGGAGCCGCACGTGATGCTCGACGCCGCCTCGCGAGCGCTCCTGGCTGGCGCCGAGCGCCCCATCGCGCTCCTCCCGAAGCGCGGCGACGCCCTGCCGGCCGACCTTGCGCCGGACAACGCCTCGCTCGGTGTGATGCTCCCCTACACGCCCGTCCACCACCTGCTCTTCGACGACGGTGCTCCACCGCTGCTGGTCATGACCAGCGCCAACCGCTCGTCCGAGCCGATCGCGTACCGCGACGAGGAAGCGCTCGAGCGGCTCGCAGGGCTCGCGGACGCCTTCCTGATCGGCGAGCGCCCGATCGCGCGCCGGGTCGACGACAGCGTCGCCCAGGTGGTCGCGGGCAGGCCCGCCGTGGCGCGTCGCGCACGCGGTTACGCCCCGGCGCCGGTGGTTCGTTCGGAGCGGTTCGACGTGCCGCTGCTCGCGCTCGGGGCCGAGCTCAAGAGCAGCATCACGCTCGCCGTCGGCGGCGCGGCCTACGTCTCCCAACACCTCGGAGACTTGAGCGAGTACGAGTCCTTCGTCGCCTTCCAGGAGACGGTGCACGACCTGTGCGCCATGTACCGCGTCGACCCGCGCAGCGTCCGGCTTGTGCATGACCTCCACCCGGCCTACCCCAGCACGCGTTTCGCCGAGCAACTCGGTGGCGAACGCGTGGCCGTCCAGCATCACGCCGCGCACGTCGCCAGCGTGCTGGCCGAGCAGGGCGCCTGGGACACGCGCGTGCTCGGCATCGCGTTCGACGGCGCCGGTCTCGGCGACGACGGAGCGGTGTGGGGCGGCGAGGTCTTCGTCGGGAGTCTCGTGGCCGGTCTCCGGCGTGTGGCCCACCTCCGGCCGGCGTACCTGCCGGGTGGCGACGCCGCCGCCCGCACGCCCGTCCAGGCGGCGGTCGGCTGGCTCGCGGCCCTCGGTGACGGCGTGTGGGAGCGTGTCGCTGCGCAGCCCATCGCCTTGCCGACCGCGCGGGTGCAGGTCGCTCGGCGGCTGATCGAGCGCGATCTCAACACCTTCACCACCACCAGTGTCGGGCGCCTGTTCGACACCGTCGCCGCCCTCACGGGGTTCCACCGCAGCATGACGTTCGAGGGGCAGGCCGCCATCGGACTCGAGGCGGCCGCCCTCGAGGCGCGAGCCGCGGGCGCCGATAGGGCGCCGTACCCGTGGCCGTTCGACGGCCGCGTCTGGGACCACGCTCCGCTGTTGGACGCGGTGCTCCACGACCTCGAGCGCGGTCGCTCACGCGGCGAGGTCGCCCTGCGGTTCCACGAGGCGCTGGCCCAGGGCGTGGCGGAGGCGGCCCTGACGCTGCGCGCCGAGCACGCCTTCGAGCGCGTCGTGCTCAGCGGAGGCGTGTTCCAGAACGCGCTCCTGGTCGAGCGGACGGAATGCCGACTTGACAACGTGGACATTCAGCACTGGCGCAACACACTCGTGCCGACGAACGATGGGGGCATATCGTTGGGCCAGGCCGCTCTGGCCGCCTGTATGCCGGGAGGTTGACCATGTGTTTAGGAGTTCCACACGAAGTCGTCGAAGTGCTCGATGCCGACCGCTGCCTGATCAAGATCGGTGGAGCGGTGCAACACTGCTTCATCGGCCTGGTCGACGATCTGAAGCCGGGTGATTGGGTGGTCGTCCACGCCGGCTTCGCGATCGACAAGATCGCCCAGGAGGACGCCCAGGCCAACCTGGAGCTGATCCATCAGTACCTGGAGCCGTACCCCAGTGCCTGAGGTCCGCGCGACCCGCGATCCGCAGGCGCCGTTCGAGCCGCACACCTACAAGGACCCCTCGCTCGTGGCCGATCTGCAGCGCCGCATCGGCGAGCTCGCGGTTGAGATCGGTCGGCCCGTCAAGCTCATGCACATCTGCGGAACGCACGAGCACGAGATGGGACGCTATGCGCTGCGCGACCTGCTTCCGGCGAGCGTCGACGTCTTGGCTGGGCCGGGATGCCCGGTGTGCGTGTGCGACAACGAGTACATCAACATGGCCATCCAGCTGTCGCTGCGGCCGAACACGATCCTGACGTCGTTCGGCGACATGTTGGCGGTCCCCGGCAGCATCCCGCTCGAGGGTGAGCGCCGCGGCGACGTGCGCATGAGCCTGCTCGATGCGCGGGCCCGTGGCGGCGACGTCCGGGCGGTCTACAGCGTCTTCGACGCCAAGCGGATCGCCGAGCAGAACCCCGACAAGCAGGTGGTGTTCTTCTCGGTCGGTTTCGAGACCACGGTCGTGGCCGTCGCCGCGATGCTCAAGCGCGGTGTTCCCGACAACCTCAGCGTGATCGAGGCGAACTACTACACGCCGCCGGCGACGCGCCTCCTACCGACCCTCGACGGCTTCGACATCGAAGGCTTCATCCTGCCCGGGCACGCGGTCACGATCACGGGGTTGCGTGTGTACGAGGAGCTCCCCGCGCTCGGCATCGCATGCGCCTCGGGCGGCTTCGAGCCGGTCGACGTCCTCGCGTCCGTGGCATCCCTGCTCGAGCAGGTACGCGACGGCGCTCCAACGGTCTCGAACCCCTACCAACGGCTCGTGAAGTACGACGGGAACGAACGCGCCAAGGCCGAACTGAACGAGGTCTTCGAGCTTGCGCCGATCCGCTGGCGCGGCATCGCCGAGATCCCGCTGTCGGGCTATAAGCTGCGCGAACCCTACTGGCACGCGAGTGCTGCCAGGCGCTTCGCTGGCCAGCTCGACGAGGTCGCCCTGCGCGGCGCCGAGCATCCCAAGGGGTGCCGCTGCGCCGAGGTGACCCTCGGCCAGATCCGCCCCGACGAGTGCGGCGTGTTCGGCACGCTCTGCACGCCAGACAGCCCGTACGGACCATGCATGGTCAGCCACGAGGGCACGTGCCGCGCCTGGTACACGTACGGCATGCACAAGGAGCAGCTCCGTGTCGAAACCGTCTGAGGACACCCTCACCGCGGAGCGGCCCGTCGGCGCCTCGCGCTACGACACCGTCCGCCTGAGCCACGGCTCGGGCGGCAAGCTCACGCTCGAGCTCATCGAGGAGCTGTTCGTCGCCACGTTCAGCAACGAGCCGCTCAAGGAGCTGACCGACGCCGCCATCCTGCACAACCCCGGCGGACGGATCGCCTTCGCGACCGACTCCCACACCGTCAAGCCCGCCTTCTTCCCGGGGGGCGACATCGGCCGGCTGGCGGTCGCCGGCACGGTCAACGACCTCGCCGTGATGGGCGCCACGCCGCTCTACATGAGCGCCGCCTTCCTGCTCGAGGAGGGCTACGACATGGACGAGCTCGCGCGGGTCGTGCGGTCCATGAAGGTCACCGCCGACGAGGCCGGTGTGTCGATCGTCGCTGGCGACACCAAGGTGCTCGAGCGCGGCCATGGCGACGGCATCTTCATCAACACCACGGGTATCGGCTTCCTGCCCGACGACGTCCAGATGGGTGTCGCCTTCGTCCGGCCCGGCGACAAGGTGCTCGTGAACGGCAC